>CAKRMZ010000010.1 GCA_934365155.1 uncultured Eubacteriales bacterium
GGCGTAACGTTGCAAAGCAGGGCAGAGTTTGCGTTTTTTTCATTTCGTGCGAAATAGCTCATCCCGTTGGTAACCACTCCGCCTGCTTCCGAAGCGGCGGGAATTACTACGCCTCCCGGGCACATGCAAAAGGTGTAAAGCGTGCGGCCGGTAGAAGTGTGTGCCACTAATTTATAATCGGCGGCTTTTAAATAAGGAGAATTCCAGTTGGATTTGTATTGCGCTTTGTTGAGCCATTCTTGCGAATGTTCTATGCGAACACCGACTGCAAATATTTTTTGTTCTAAAAGAAGGTCGGTTGTGGAAAGATACTGAAATGTATCGCGTGCACTGTGTCCGATGCATAAAAAGGCAGTATCTGTTTTGAAAAAAATCTCTTCATTTTTGCGATTTGTTGCCCATATCCCGGTTAATTTTCCGCATGCCTGCTCATATCGGGTGAATGTATGCTCAAAATGAAATTCGGCGCCTAATGACAGAATTTCCTTTCGAATGGCGGCAATTGATGTTTTTAAATAATCCGTACCGATATGCGGCTTGTTAGTATACAAAATTTCTTTCGGGGCGCCGGCTTTTACAAATTCGTTCAAAACAAAGCGTCCCCGTTGGTTTTTATCTTTGATTAAAGTGTTCAGCTTCCCGTCGGAGAATGCGCCGGCTCCGCCTTCGCCGAATTGAATGTTGGAGTTTTCGTCCAAAACTCCGTCCGAAAGAAAGCGTTGCACGGTTTTTGCCCGTTGTTCAATGCTTTGCCCCCGTTCTATTATGATCGGTCGGCAGCCGGCACGTGCCAGCAATAAGGAGGCAAAGATTCCGCAGGGACCGAACCCAATGACGACCGGGCGATTTTTCGGTTCCTTGAGCTTTGGAATCGGATATACAAACGGGTGATCAATTTTTTCTGCTTTCGGCGGCAGGCGATATTGTACCGAATCGTCGATTTCAGCGTCCACAGCGTAAATGAAGGACATATTGGATGAATTTCTGGCATCCAAGGATTTGCGATAAATTTGAAAGGAGCGAATCGTTTCCTCGGAAACAGCCAAGGCCTCTGCAATGAATCTCTTTAAATCGGAATGCGGTTTTTCAATCGGAAGCTTTAGATCATAAATGCGGATAAGCATATGGTAACAATCCTTTGCAGTTTCTATAATTTTAAAATAAATTTGGCAATGTTAAAATAGAATATCAGCGATACGGCATCGACAATTGTAGTGATAAACGGGCTTGCCATTACTGCAGGGTCAAAACCGATGCGCTGTGCGAGAATGGGCAGCGAACATCCGATGAGTTTTGCAAAAATAACAGTGATGGCTACAGTCAAAGACACGGTCAGTATGATTCCCATTGTAATATCCGCGTTGTTCATCAAAAGGCCGTCTATTACATAAATTTTAATTCCTGCTACAATTCCGAGACTGAATGCGCAAAGCGCCGAGACCTTTAATTCCTTGATCATGACTCTGAAAATATCACGGAATCCGACTTCACCGTTGGAGAGTGCGCGAATGACGGTAACGGAGGATTGGGATCCGCTGTTGCCTCCCGTATCCATCAGCATCGGTATAAAAGCCGTGAGGACGACTTGGGCCGCGAGGGCACTTTCGAACGAGGATATAATTAATCCGGTAAAGGTAGCGGAGAGCATCAGCAGCATCAGCCATGGAATCCTGGCCTTGAAGGTGCTGAGTACAGATGTTTTGAAATATGCCTCTTCGCCGGGCGTGATTGCCGCCATGACGGCAAAATCCTCTTCGGTTTCCTCATGCATTACATCGATAACGTCATCGACAGTAATGATTCCCACCAGTCGTCTTTCTCGGTCTGCAACCGGCAATGCCAAAAAATCATATCGGTCAAACAAACGCACCACATCTTCACGGTTGTCCGATGTTGAGGCAAAAACGACATCTTTTTCCATGAGGTCCCCGATGCGACTTTTCTTGTCGGCCAAGAGCATGTCCTTGACTGTGACAACTCCGATCAAATGGCGCTTTGCATCCGTGACATAGCAGGTATAAATGGTTTCGCTGTCCTCTCCGTTTTGCCGAATGTAGTCAAATGCCTTTTCAACTGTCATTTCCGGTGATAAGCAGACATATTCGATCGTCATAATGCTGCCGGCGGAATCATCCGGGTAGCGCAAAAGATCGTTGATTTGAGCACGCGTTTTCGGAGTGGTAATTTTTAAAATCCGTTTGACGACATTGGCGGGCATTTCCTCTAACATGTCTACGGCGTCATCCAAGTACATTTCTTCGATGATGTCATGAAGCTCACGATTTCCGAATTGTTCAATTAAATTCTTTTGCAGGTCGCTGTCAAGCTCGGCAAAGGTTTCCGCAGCCAAATCCTTGGGGAGTAAGCGGAAAACAATGGGGATGCAATCAGAAGGCATGTCGGATAAAATATGCGCGATGTCTGCAGGCCTTTGTTCGCATAAGAGAGTCCGTAACTTAGAAAATTGCTTTGTTTTTAACAGTTCAAGAATGATTTTATGCATGGATCATGCCTCCTGTTCTTTTTAAATTTTGTTGTTTGAACCGCGATAGGTATTGTCTCATTCTAACGAAAAAACAGCACAAAGTCAATACAATTTCATCAGAATAGAGCCTCACATTTATTCTGATATTGTTATGACGTAAAATATGCAAAAAATGCTTTTCATTTTCTGTTTATGGGGATAAAAATTTAATATTATACCAATACTAACAAAAAGATGATAATAAACGAGGATAAGGTAAAAATGGATATAATCAGTTCAAAAAAAGATATTTCATCAATATATGCTTATGAATTATTGGATTCCCGCGGAAATCCGACTGTATGCGCGGAGATCCATTTGAACGGGGGGATTGCCCAACGGGCAATCGTTCCTTCCGGCGCATCGGTCGGGGCATATGAGGCGCATGAAAAACGCGACGGAGAAAGTCGCCGGTACGGCGGAAAGGGTGTGCGGTATGCCGTTCAAAGCATTGAAGAAAAAATTGCTCCGGCCCTTAAGGGAATTTCTGTTGACGATCAGGAGCTGATCGATTGTAAAATGATCGGGTTGGACGGAACGTCAAATAAGGAAAACTTCGGGGCAAATGCGATACTTGCTGTTTCCTTAGCTTGTGCACGTGCCGCCGCCGCTTATTATCATATGGAATTGTACCGCTATATCGGAGGTGCCCTGCGTCTGCACCTTCCGATTCCTATGATGAATGTTATTAACGGCGGTGCCCATTCGAAAAATAATATCGATATTCAGGAATTTATGATAGTGCCCGTAAATGCAGAAAATTTTGCAGAGCGTGTCAGAATGTGCGCAGAGATCTATCACGAATTGGGAAAAATTCTCAATGAACTCGGATATAATGTATCTGTGGGCGATGAGGGAGGATTTTCTCCGAACCTTGATGAGGACCGCGAGGCAATTGCGCTGATATGCAAAGCGATCGACCGTTGCGGGTATACGGGAAAAGTAATGATTGCATTAGATGTGGCAGCCAGCGAATGGTGCCGTAACGGTGTATATCACTTGCCCAAACGAAATCGGATTGTGACGCGGGAAGATCTTTGCGCTTATTATTTAAAACTGTGCAGTGATTTTCCGATTATGTCAATTGAAGACGGAATGGGGGAAGATGATCGGGAAGGATGGAAACTCATGACCGATACGCTCGGCGACCAGATAATGCTCGTCGGAGACGATTTGTTTGTTACGGACTTTAAAAGGCTTCAAAACGGCATACAAGACGGACTGGCCAATGCCGTCTTGTTAAAACCGAATCAGGTGGGAACACTGACCGAGACAGCCGCTGCATTTGAGCTTGCCCGGAAAAACGCCTACTCAACGATACTCTCGCACCGCTCTGGGGATACAGAGGATGCCTTTCTTGCGGATTTGGCGGCAGGCCTCGGAAGTGACTATATCAAATCCGGCGCCCCGTGTCGCAGTGAAAGGGTTGCAAAGTATAACCGCTTATTGGTCATTGAAAACCAGATGCTTTGGCAACGTTAAGTTTTTTTCATTAAATTTTTATAATATTCGCGCGGCCAATGAGCGACAAAGGATATCCAAAACGGCAGTCGGATGGCTCCGATGTGAATCGGTATTCCCACATGATGATACCCGAATACAGCGGGGGGAATCTTTGTTACAACATCGTTGTTATTTTCAACGCGGAAAGTTTTGAATACACGGTTATTATAGGAGCGGGCAAAGGCGCGATTTCCGACTCGCGGGCAGCCGAACAGCACAGCCTCTAAATCGACGTGTGGGAAGTTATAATTGATGTCGATTGCACAGAGCACGGCCATGGCTGCTCCGAGTGAATGACCGCTGACTTCAATATGGCGGATATTATCTGTAATTTGCTCATGAATTTCCTCTCGCACTCGTTTGGATTTATAGGCATCAATAAAGCCGCTGTGAACACGGATTTTGGAGGAGTAATTTCCATAAGGTATTTTCTTCTTCCAAAATCGCAAGTCGCGGATACGGTCTTCTGCCGTATCAGTCCCGCGAAAAGCAATTTTCAGCGAGTTTTCATATACTCGAATGTAGCATTGTATGCCGCTTTCCATATCATCAATGGTATGGATGCGGCACGGACAGTAAGTTTGCTCGTCGTCATAGGCCCTGGCGCAGAGTTCAAGAGAGTGTTTCAAATGTTCATAAGTCATACAAAAATCGATTCCTTTGATATGAAATTACTGATATAGTCAGTGTATGAACCGATTCTTCTTTTTGCTATTTTACGGGTGTTATAAATATGGAATAACGGTATTTAAAAAATGCAAGATATACTCCGGCAGATAATTTTGTTCTTTATGAATAAAACCTTGAAATACAGAGGTAAGTATGCTATACTATTATATATTAAGCAATATTATAATGCAAGCAGATATATTGATTGATATACGAAAACCGTATTTTTTCGATCAAAATGACATAATGATGTAAAGGGCAAGAAGAATGATGCAAAGAGATTATGACCTCGGCTATGCGAAAAAAAATGTGAATGTTCCGGAAATTTTCGGTGAGAACGTATTTTCCGATCAGGTGATGCGGGAACGCTTGCCGAAAGAGCTTTATCACTCGCTGAAACAAACGATTCGCAATCGCACCGGATTGAATCCCGAAATAGCGAAAACCGTGGCCTCTGCTATGAAAGACTGGGCAGTGGAAAAGGGTGCGACTCATTACACACATTGGTTTCAACCAATGACCGGTGTAACTGCGGAAAAGCATGATTCTTTTATTGTACCGACTGCCGATGAGAAAGTGATCATGGAACTTTCGGGGAAAGAATTAATCAAGGGCGAGGCGGATGCCTCCAGTTTCCCCTCCGGCGGACTTCGCTCAACCTTTGAAGCACGCGGCTATACGGCGTGGGATTGCACATCTCCGGCCTTTATTAAAGATTCATCGCTTTATATTCCGACTGTTTTTTGTTCGTATACCGGAGAAATTTTGGATGAAAAAACGCCTCTGCTGCGTTCGGAAGAAGCGATCAATAAACAGGCTCTTCGCATTCTTCGTCATTTCGGAGATAAGGAGGCGCAGCGCGTCCGCTCTGAAATCGGTCCGGAGCAGGAGTATTTTCTGATTGACCGTGAATATTATGAAAAACGCACGGATTTAATGGTATGCGGACGGACACTTTTCGGTAAGAATCCGGTAAAGGCGCAAGAACTGGATGACCATTATTATTCGCGGCTGAAGCTTCGTGTAGCGGCATTTATGAAAGATTTGGATGTCGAACTCTGGAAACTCGGTATTACGGCAAAAACCAAACATCACGAAGTAGCTCCGGCTCAACATGAGTTGGCAACGATATATACGACAGCCAATATTGCATGCGATCATAATCAGCTTACTATGGAAATCATGAAGAAAACGGCGAAACTTCATGGTTTTGCATGCATTCTGCATGAGAAGCCCTTTTCGGGTGTCAACGGAAGCGGCAAGCATATTAACTGGTCTATTTCAACCGACACCGGCAAAAATTTATTGGACCCCGGGAAAACACCGGAGGAAAACATTCAGTTCCTTCTCATCATCGGAGCCATTATTAAGGCGATCGATGAGAATGCAGGACTGTTGCGTTGTTCCATGGCTTCACCGTCCAATGACTGCCGCTTGGGTTCCAGTGAGGCACCGCCCGCCATTATCTCAATGTATCTCGGAAGTCAGTTGGAAGATATTTTGATGTCCTTGGTTCACAATAAGGAATATGTAAAATCGAATAACAATGAAAAACCTCTGTTTAACATTCCGTCGATTCCGTCTTTCCAGCGTGATACCACCGATCGCAACCGGACATCCCCGATTGCCTTTACGGGAAATAAATTCGAATTTCGCATGTGCGGTTCTATGGCATCCATTGCAAGACCCTGTGCAATTATTAATGCGATTGTTGCAAACGAACTTGAGATTTTAGCTACAAAATTAGATCGCATTGACGAACTGGATCCCGAAAATAAGGATATTTATATCAAATCATATATCTATGAAATGGTAAATAATCATAAACGGATTATTTACAGCGGAAACAATTATTCTTCGGAGTGGCGTGCCGAGGCCGCACGTCGCGGTTTGCCGAACTATCCGGACACAGTTTCGGCCATTTCCTGTCTTGCAGATGAAAAGTCGGTCGAAATGCTGGAGCGCATGAAGATATTAACCCGTCCCGAATGCGATTCCCGCGTAGAAACAATGTATGAAAACTATGCGAAAACACTGAATATTGAGGCCCAGATCATGGTTGAAATGGCTTCCAGGCAAATTATCCCTGCGGCAATGCGATATATCGGCAATTTGTCCGCTGCGGCCCGTGATCTGGCAGCGCTTTCAATCGATAACGGGGAATACATATCGGAACTGCAAGAATTAACGCGTACTGTTCGTGATGCAAAGGCAGAACTCGGACATTTGCAGACAGAGCATGACGATTCCTCTTTGATCACCGATGTAGCGAAAAAAGCAATGTTTTTCCGCGATACCGTGTTGCCGACAATGTCGAAACTTCGTGAGGCATGCGACAAGTTAGAGGCTCAGATCCCCGAAAATGAATACCCGCTTCCGTCATATTTTGATATGATGTATCGAGTATAATCAAAAATCTTTTATTAAGTAAGGACTGTCACAGGGAGGTTTCAATTGATTATCGAACTACAAGAGGCTGTCAGCAGTCTCAACGCACTGAAAAATGATATTGCGGAATTAGGGGCGGCTTTAAAAATCGATAAGCTGAAAGAGGAAATCAAGGAATTGGAAGAGAAAAGCTCTACAGCAGATTTTTGGGCCGATCAGGAAAATTCGGGGAAAGTACTCCAACAGTTAAAACAACTGAAAGACCGTGTCGAGGAATATGAAAAGCTTTGTTCTATGACCGAGGACGCTTTGATTTTAGCGGAAATGGCTGACGAGGCGGACGACATGGCATCGGCACAGGAAGTGCTGATCGATGTGAAACGCATCGAAAAAGAAGAGGAACGGATGCGCGTGGAAGCATTGCTTTCCGGTGAATATGACCACTGTAACGCGATTGTTTCTTTCCATCCCGGTGCCGGCGGAACCGAAGCACAGGATTGGGCATCGATGCTTTATCGAATGTATACGCGCTGGGCGGAAAACAGCGGCTTTAAAGTAAAACTCGTAGACTGGTTAGACGGCGATGAAGCCGGACTGAAAAGCGCGACGATTATGGTGGAAGGTACCAATGCGTACGGATATTTAAAAAGTGAAAACGGAGTCCACCGTTTGGTCCGTGTATCTCCGTTTGACAGTTCGGGACGCAGGCATACCTCATTTGCATCGGTTGAAGTGATTCCGGAACTTGATGATAATAATCAAGTGGAAATTAAAGAGGAAGATCTTGAAATTACGGCGCATCGCTCCAGTGGAGCAGGCGGACAGCATATTAACAAAACGGACTCCGCCATCCGTATCGTGCATAAACCAACCGGTATTGTTGTCGGATGCCAAACAGAACGTTCCCAGCTACAAAATAAAGAAACGGCTCTTAAGATGCTGAAATCCAAATTAGTAGAGATCAGAGAACGTGAAAATTTGGAAAAAATCGACGATATCAAAGGTGAAAAAACCAATATTGAATGGGGAGCACAAATCCGTTCCTATGTATTTATGCCTTATACCTTGGTGAAAGATAACCGCACCGGGTATGAAGACGGAAATATCAGTGCCGTTATGGACGGTGATATTGACGGCTTTATCAATGCATATTTAAAATTAAAAGCAAAATAAATTTATTATACGAAATGAAAGAAAAGGAGAATTTTTATGAAAATGAGTAAAAAAGTGAAGTTTACCGTAGCCATCTCATTGTTAGTGCAATCCGTCTCGTTTGTGGTGGTGTTCTTTATTTTGGCAGCGAAGAAAAAGAGCTTCGCAAAAGCCTTTTTGGCACTTGCGGCAATCGGCGGAGCAGCCGGAACCGGTATGTTGTTCAGTTATTTAAATGATGAAAAGAAATCATTGGCTTTCGATGATGATTTTCTCTTTGATGATTGGGACGATGAGTGCGATTGCGAAGATTGTGACTGCGAAGATTGCGATTCCGCTGAGTGCTTGCATGATGAAGCCGACGCATCTGAAAACGAAGACCCGGCTGACGATGAGCAGGACGAAAAAATTGATTAATGTCTTTTTAAAAAGTGCAGAAAACCGCTTTTATAGCGGTTTTCTGCATTTTTTTGTAAAATTATTCATTTAAATCTCGCAAAATACGGAGTTTTTAAGATATTTCGGGTAAAATCTATTGTAAATAATGCAAAAAAAAGGTATAATAAACCAATAAATCGTTTAATAAAAGCAAAAGGCCAGGAGGAGATCCCTATGATGAAAGAGAACATCGAGTTTTTAAAGCAGTTTGATCCGGAAATTGCCACCGCAATCGAAAATGAATATCAACGGCAATGCAGAGGCATTGAGTTGATTGCTTCGGAAAATGTAGTTTCCGAGGCGGTACTTTCCGCAATGTCGAATGTGATGACGAATAAGTATGCCGAGGGATACCCGGGAAGGCGTTATTACGGCGGTTGCGAATGTGTTGATGTCGCTGAGAATATTGCAATCGAGCGTGCGAAAAAATTATTCGGATGCGAATTTGTAAACGTTCAGCCGCATAGCGGTGCACAAGCAAACACCGCAGTGTATTTTGCACTGCTTGAGCCCGGTGATACCGTGCTTGGAATGAATTTAGCACACGGCGGGCATTTGACGCACGGCAGTCCGGTAAATTTATCCGGAAAATATTTTAACTTTGTTCCTTACGGTGTAGATCCGGTTACCCACAGAATCGATTATGATAAAGTGGAGTCTTTGGCCCGTGAACATAAACCGAAATTGATTGTATGCGGTGCGAGCGCATATCCGCGTTTGATTGATTTTGAACGTTTTGCTGCCATTGCCAAAAGCGTCGGTGCATATTTGATGGTGGATATGGCGCACATTGCAGGCCTTGTTGCGGGCGGAGTGCATCCGAGCCCGGTTCCGTATGCCGATATTGTTACGACGACAACGCACAAAACACTTCGCGGACCTCGCGGAGGAATGATTATGTGCAAGGAAGAGCTCGGTGCTAAAATCAACAAAGCGGTTTTCCCCGGAATACAGGGCGGACCTCTGATGCACATCATTGCAGCAAAAGCCGTATGCTTCGGGGAAGCACTTCAGCCGGAATTTAAAACCTATGCCGAAAAAGTTGTGAAGAACGCTTCCGTATTTGCCGATGCACTGATGAAGGAAGGCTTTAATTTGGTTTCCGGCGGAACGGATAACCATTTGATTCTGATTGATTTGTGCAATATGGGAGTTACGGGCAAAGAGTTTGAACGGAGACTGGATGAAGTTTATATTACCGTCAACAAAAATGCAATTCCCAATGACCCGCAAAGCCCGTTTGTTACCAGCGGTATTCGTGTCGGAACAGCGGCGGCAACTACCAGAGGACTTGTGCAAGAGGATTTTCAAAATATTGCACACTGCATGAAACTTGCGGCAGTCGATTTTGAAGCAAGCAAAGATGCGGTTTGCGCCGAAATCACAAAGATTACCAATAAATATCCGCTGTATTGATGCGATGGTAAAATAAGATTATTAAGATTAAAACAAAGATTTAAAAGAAGGAAGGAGAGATGGTTTTGCAAAAACTCGGCAAAGTACTTTTATTATTTGCTCTGATGGCTGTTTTAACCTCCTGCAATTTGTTCTCTTCTTCCAAAACTCCGAAAATTGACTATCCGAGTCATGAAGCAGAATATTATTCAAATCTGAGTCAAGCAGAAATTCTAAAGGTTTCAGAAAATGCAGCGGCAGAAGGTTCTCTCAAGGTTGCTGTTAAAGATGAAATCAGCGGAATTTTTATGCCGGATTTCCGCGATGTGACGGAAAGCGACAAGCAAATCATTGATCTGCTTCACGGGTATTCCACAGTTACGGTGACGGCTGAGGGCAAATATATCGTAGACCCGATTGTGGTAGACCGTTATCGTATATTTGATAATGGGGATGGCACGGTTACGTATACCTTTTTGCTCAATAAGAATTTGAAATACAGCGACGGAACGGGAATTACGGCGGCGGATTATGTTTTTTCCGTATTGCTTTTTGCTTCGCCGGAATGGAATTATTTCCAGTCTACCGTGTCCAATTCGTATTATGATTATTTGGGATATAAGTCGTACCACTCTGGGGACTTGCCGCAGTATCCGGGTGTCCGCTTGATCGGTGATTATATGTTTTCGGTTACAACTTCGGCGTTTGAAGAAACTTCATTCTTTGATTTGATGAAAGCGGCGATACAGCCGATGCCGATTTCTGTCATTGCGCCGGGCGTTACGGTTTGTGATGACGGCGCGGGGGCATATCTTTCCAAGGAATACTCCTCGGAATTGCTCAGCCGTACAGTATTTTCAGACGGTGGTTATGCATATTTGCCTACGGTTACCAGCGGACCTTACAATTTAAAATCGTTTTCCAAACAGACAAAAATAGCGGACTTGCAGACCAATCCTTATTATTTAGGAAAGTATGACGGCGCGAAGCCGCAAATACAGAACCTGATTTTGAAGTCTGCATCCGATAATATGGATATTTCGCTGATTCAAAAGAAAAATGCGGATATTATAATCGGTCTGTATAAAAAAGATATTGTATCCGGTGAAAACAATCTGTCGTCATTTGATGTTTCATTTTCCGAGTATCAGAGAAGAGGTTTTACCAAGCTTCAATTTTTATGTGATCACAGTGTAACATCTTCGGCTGCGGTTCGAAAAGCGATTGCCTATTTGATACGTTACGATGAATTGATTGACGCTTGCACCGGAGGAAATGCGAAGAGAATAAACTCTTTTTACTCCAGTTCAATGTGGGAATATGCGTTGCTTGCCGAGCATATTAATGCTCTCACCTTTTATTCCTTTGATCCGGTGACTGCCGAACAACTCTTGATCGATGACGGATGGATCTATAATTCAAACGGCGAGCCCTATGTCAGCGGGCGGGATTTTGTTCGCTGTCGGAAGGATGCAAAAGGGAATTATGAGCCCTTGGTGATTGAATGGGCCAATACCGAATCGGCGCTTACAAAATATTTATATCAAAATTTATTGCCGGATGCTTACCGAATCGGTATAAAGATTAACAGCACCACGATGGATTTTAAGGAGTTGCTTTCCAAAATGAAGTTTGCAGGTACCGCCTATGATATGTTCAGTTTGGGGTACGGTTTTACCAAAGCGCCGGTTTATTGGTATTATTACGCATACGGTGACAATAGCGTCGGTTTGAATTTCAACCATATTGAATCGGAATCGCTTTATGAAGCAACTTGTGCAATGCGTAGAGTAGCAATCGGAGATAATGATAATTGGATCAATGCATATTCTGCATTCCTTCGTGAATGGAATGCTCTGCTACCGGATATTCCTCTGTATGAGGATAGCTGCTGCGATGTATATCGAAATACACTTAAAAATTATTCTCCCACTGCGGCATTTGGTTTTTCCGAAGCCATTGTACGTGCTTATGTTCAATAAAATCTAAAGCTTATAAAACGTTTGAGTAGGTTTGGAATTTTGCTGAAATCTACAATACAAAAAAGCCGAGGACGTCACGAGCAACCTCTTGCCCGTGACGCCTTGGCTTTTTTTGCGGTGAAATAGAATGTGTTCAACCTATTGAATAATTCCGCATGCGATTTTTGTTCCCGAATTTCCGGACGGTTGTGTGGTAAAATCATCCGGATGATCATGAATGATAATGGTTTTTCCGCGGATTTCATCTACGGAAAAACGGTCGGTTAAAAATACGGAAAGTGCAAAACCGTTATTTCCAAATAGCGGCGGAAGATCTCCGGCATGATACGGATGTTCGCAATTTTCGGGGTTGTAATGTGTCATTGCGTCTGCAAAGGGATCTTCCGCATCTCCGCTGCAGGCATTCCCGGAATGCATGTGAAAACCGAAAATTCGATCATCACAGGGGGAGTCCCCTGCGGGTAAACCGTGAACCTCGGCATATACGATAACTCCGATAGAGGTTTGGTAAAAGTTTGCGATGCCGGATATATCCGGATATTCGGCGCTGCCGTGAATTTGTGCTGTTGCCGCAGGGCGACTGCGGAGAACGGATAATATGGAAAACGGTGGATGGTTATGTCTTTGTGAACGGTGCATATGAGCTCCTTTGAAATGATGTTTCATAAAATATTTTATGCAGAATATTTTATGCAGGTTCAAAGAAGCATCAATCGATCAACCGGCTTTTTATCAAAAAGATTATTTATTAAAATATTTATCTAACATTCCGTTTTGAGATTTAATCATTTTCTGGAGATTGTGGCGTTGAATAATTCCGGCAGTATTGGCAATGTTCTGGTCGCGACGCATTTTTGCCAGCTCTTCATTGCCTTCGTCAATAGCGTCATATACAGCGTTGAAACCGGATATCATTGTGGAATGCATATCATTAATTGCGTTGGCTATTTTGTCACCCGCACATTCTGTTGCAAGGTACTGGCGTTTTGCGTTAAATAAATCAATAGCGCGCGTGATATCGTGATCCGATGTCCGCATGTCGTCATATAACCAGCGCAGTATCCAGAGTTCTCTGTAATCAAGAGAAATCAAACGGGTTGTTTCATATAACGCTTCCAGCGTTTCTTTGTTAAGCTGCAACTCATCTTCAAGCATGGTGATTTTGAGTTTGTGAGTAATTTTCCAAGCGTCCAACTCTTTGTTGTAATTCGGAATTACAACCGTATTGTAATGTTCTATGTCGGATTGATATTTTGCATCAATATCGGCTTGTTGCTTTGCAAAGTCATCATTTATTTGTTGTTGTTCCTGTTCTGCTTTTTTCTTTGCATCCTCGACTGCTTTTTTGTAATCGGGAGTTTGCTTTAGCTGTTCTTCCATTTCGCTTTTTCTTTTGGTATATTGATAAAACGCATAAATAATAAAAGGCCAGCAAATTATCGATATTAAAATATACATAGTATTATCTTTCAGATAATTTACAAAGCTGTAGTTTGTTTTGGGATCGGGAGGCATTTTTACTGTTACCGTAGGAACTTCGAGTTTCTTATGATACGGCGCAGCGGGCTTTGACTTGAATTGCTCGCATTTTTGTTTTTTCAGTTCTTCTTGATCGATTTGTATTGCGGTGGTTAATGTCATGGAATCTTTTACAATCTCGGTTTCTTGCTTTTGTGTATAGTTGCTCATAATGACTTCCTTTCTTTGCTAAATTATATTGTTAAATTATATTTTTTGATTGTGTTTTAATATGAGTTTGATATTTTTTACTCTTGTTTGCGACAGTTTCAACATTTTTCAAGAAAATCATCTTTTTTTATTTAACAGCTTTTGTGCACCTCAATAAACAATTCGGGACTGACATTCAGGGCGAGACAAATAGCGCGCAAGTCATCTGCATACATTGTCCGCTTGCCGTTCATCATGGCATTGAATGTCACCTTGGATATTCCCGCTTTCTGTGCTACTGCAAGCTGCTTATAACCGTTTTTCTCTATGTAAGCCCGTACTTTTTTATAAACTTCCATATTTGTACCTCCATAAATACAGGATTACTGTACTATAATCTATAATATCACAGTAATACTGTTTGGTCAATAGAAAAGTACAGAAATTCTTGATATTAATATTGATTTTTATTTGTTTTCGTGTATACTATTGATAGAGCGAGGTGATTTTCTTGAAATATGAAATCGGCAACAGAATTCGTATGTACCGCAAAGAAAGCGGACTGACACAGGAACAGTTGGCTGATAAAATAAATGTAAGCAAAAGCAGGGTATCAAACTGGGAACAAGGAATCAATCGCCCGGATGCGGATATTTTGGCCGATATCTGCAGGGCACTGCATGTGTCGCCAAGCAATCTGCTTGATGTACATTTGTCAGCAGACAATTTAAGTGCCAGGGAGAGAAAGGTCATACAGGCGTACCGGAATAAAACAGAGGTACAGCGAGCGGTTGATATTTTGCTCGGAATCGAGGATAACTGAATATTACACCCGTGCGCCGGAGATGCACTATATAAAGCAGTGTAAGGGCATATTATCGTATTAAACGATTATTAAAATCAACAAACAAAAAAATAAAATTAGGGTTTGCTTTTACAATAAAAAACAGCCGTCAAGCACAAAGACCAACTGCTGAAATTTCGATATTTATGATAATATAAAAAAGCAGGGCATTATTAAAATGCTCTGCTTTTTCTGTATTATTATTATGCAAACCAAACGGTGGCGGCAAATGCGCGGATATAGAAATAAGGGGTTGTGTAATGTTGTGTTGGTGGAGATTTTCTCTCCGAATCCGAACCGAAAAGGTTCGGATTATACTTCATTGGTGGAGGCGAGGGGAATCGAACCCCTGTCCGAAAATCTATCCGAGCAGCTTTCTACGGGTGTAGTTTATCTTTTCTGTTTCCCTCAGCAAAAACCGATAAACAGGTTAAGGCCTATGGTAGCTTTTTAATTCATGACTGCTTCAAAAGCAAAAGGGCAGTACACGTTCACCACTCTGTGACGCCCGGGCAAAAGCCGTGGTGCTCTTCTGTCGGACGAGCTGCACTTAGGCAGCCAAAGCTAATTTATTATTGTTAGCGTTTAATTTTAAAGTTTGAGCCTTTTTGGAGATTGCTCGGCTCCACTCGCTTACTGCTGTTCAAAATCCCCGTCGAAACCTTTACGCCCCCATAAAAATAGAAATTATGAGTTTTTTTGATAACGTTCTATATCTCTGTTTGCTTGCTTTTTTGCCTCGGTTTCACGCTTATCGTATAGCTTTTTGCCCTTGCACAGACCGATCTTCATTTTTACATTGTCGCCGGAAAAGTACATGGACAAAGGGATAAGCGTATAACCTTGCTGAGATGTTAAGCCCAAAAGTCGGAGAATTTCTTTTTTGTGCATTAAAAGTTTTTTGTTTCTCAACGGATCCCGATTAAAAATATTTCCTTGCTCATAAGGACTGATATGGACGCCGCTTGCATAGATTTCTCCGCCTTCGATAAAGCAATAAGAATCCTTGAGATTTGCACGGCCGTTGCGGATGCTTTTTACTTCGGTGCCGAAGAGCTGAATTCCGGCTTCATAAGTATCCTCGATAAAATAGTCGTGTCCGGCTTTGCGGTTTTCAATATGAATGCGTTTGCTTGTTTGTTTTTCAGACATTGGGCATCCCTACTTTCTAAAATGGCAAAGAAAGACGAACCGAAACGGTTCGCCGATTATACTGCATTTAAGGCACGATCCAACCATATCAGCCCAATATCAAAAGCATCAAACAATCCTTTTTTTTCACCTTGTTTGATCAGTTTTTCACTGGGGGATAATGACATATCCGTGCTTAATATTTGAATGAGTATCCGGTCGGGAACTTCAGAACCGTTTATGGTTTTGTTGGAAAGAATTAACATAAACAAAATATATTTGTCATCCATATCGCCATAACAAATCGCGTTTTTTTCACGCAGCAAGGGTTTACCCCGATACATGAGATATTTGCCTTTTATCGTTGCTTTTTCGCTCATATATTAACCTCCCGCTTTATAATATTATTAGTATATCACAATTGATAATTAAAATCAATAAAAAAATGTTGTGTGAATAATCGAAAAGCTTTGTTCTTTCGATTATTTATGCTTTTATAATTTAAAAATACGCTTTTAATAGTTTTATTCGCAATTTTCCTATCTAAGCTTTTAATTTTTAGTAAATAAGTGTTTACAAAATTTGAGTTTTAGGGTAAAATACTGTGTAGAAATATATCGGAGGTTCGATATGAATTTAAATGTGAATCCAAAATATAAGCGTGTTTTATTAAAGCTTTCCGGTGAAGCTTTGGCAAACGGAAAAGAAAAGGGTATTTTAGATTACGATTTTATCAGCTCAATTTGTTACGCTGTTAAGAAATGTATCGATGCCGGAGTGCAGGTCAGCATTGTTGTCGGCGCAGGGAATATCTGGCGCGGACGCATGGGTGAAGAAATGGATCGAACCAGAGCGGATCACATGGGAATGCTTGCTACCACCATTAACTCCTTGGCTTTGCAGGATGCTTTTGAAAAAATCAATGTCCCTTGCCGTGTGTTAACGGCGATTGAGATGAAGCAGTTTGCAGAGCCGTATATTCGGAATAAGGCGATTTCTCATCTTTCCAAAGGTCGGGTTGTTATATTCGGGTGCGGTATCGGAAGTCCGTTCTTTTCTACGGATACTGCAGCGGTTCTGCGCGCAGCGGAAATCGGAGCGGATATTGTTTTAATGGCTAAAAATATCGACGGTGTTTATACCGCGGATCCGAAAACAAATCCAAATGCAAAAAAATTATTAAATATTGATTATATGGAAATTCTGAAAGATGGTCTTCACGCTATAGATACCACGGCTACCAGCTTCAGTATGGAAAATCACATTCCCATTTTAGTATTCGGCTTAGATGATCCCATGAATATTGTTCGTGCTGTTATGGGGGATAAAATCGGTACATTTATTGGAGGTAAAGAAGAATGAAACTGGAATTAAAAGAGTATGAAGCTAAAATGTCAAAATCACTCAATTTATATGAACAGGAGATTCAGACCGTCCGTGCCGGACGTGCGAATTCCGCAGTGTTAAACAAAGTCACCGTAGACTACTATGGAACTCCGACTTTGATCAGCCAAATGGCGGAAATCCGCTCTCCCGATCCTCGCACATTAGTGATTGCTCCGTGGGATGCGTCTACTTTAAAGGCGATTGACCATGCCATTGCGGCAAGCGATTTGGGCTTGCAGCCGCAAAATGACGGCAAAGTTATTCGACTCGTATTCCCTCAGCCTACACAGGAACGCCGCACTGAACTCACAAAAAAGGTTTCTAAGATGGGTGAGGAGTGTAAGATCAGCATTCGAAATATTCGCCGTGAAGCGAACGACAAGGCGAAAGAGATGAAGAAAAAATCTGAAATGACCGAAAATGAGCAAAAAATTTCTGAAAAGGAAGTTCAGGATTTGACAGACAAATATATAAAGGCAATTGATGCAGCAACAGCGAAGAAAAATAAGGAAATAATGGAGATATAACTTGTTTTTCGCTTATTGAGAATCAGTATGGGAGCGAGTCAAAACACAAAGATTCGCTCCTGTTTCCTTATGGGAGGGCAAACAATATGTCAAGTAAAACCGAAAAAGTGCTCAATCATATTGCATTTATCATGGACGGGAACGGACGTTGGGCCCAAAAGAGAGGCCTGCCGAGAGAAATGGGGCATCGCGAGGGAGCGAAAACGTTTCGTAAAATTGTAGATCTTTGCGGAGAAAAAAATTTAGAGGCCATTACTTTTTATGCTTTTTCTACAGAAAACTGGAAACGGCCGAAAACGGAAATTGACGCGATTACGACACTGTTCCAAAAATATTTGTTGGATTCTTTTTCCGAGATCGTAAAGAACGATGTCAGAATCATTTTTTTAGGGGATCGCAGTGTATACTCGCCTAAAATTCAGAATTTAATGAACTGTGTAGAACAGGATTCATTCAATAATCATTTGATTTTAAACATTGCCGTAAATTACGGCGGCCGTCAGGAGATTGTTCGAGCGGCCAACCGTGCATTTTCAATGAAAAATACACCGATTACTTTGGAAGATATCAGTGAAAATTTATATACAGCGCAAAGCGGAGACCCGGATCTTATTATTCGCACTGCCGGAGAAATGCGAATTTCCAATTTTCTTCTTTGGCAGAGCGCATATTCGGAGTTTTATTTTTGCGACACTTTGTGGCCGGATTTCAGTGAAGCGGATTTAAATCTGGCCATTGACAGTTACTTTGGGCGTGAAAGACGCTTTGGCGGCATTTTGAAATAAAAACGGAGAGCATGGATTATGTTAAAACGAACAATCACAGGTGCGGTTTTGGTAATAATGTTTGTGGCCGCTCTTTTGCTGTTTAACACAATTTACCTGAATCTTATTTTTTCCCTGATAAGCGTGCTGGCGGTATATGAGATGAGCGTCTGCCTGAAGCTGGAGAAAAAACTGCTTTTGGTTTTTCCCGCGTACATATTAGCCTTCGCATTTCCGTTGATGGCGTACTATTTTAAGATTACTACTTTTTTATTTTTTTCTGCGGCGTTATATTTGTATATGTTCTTTCTTTTTGCGGTTACCACCTTTTCCCGCGGAAAAATATCTTTAGACAGTACCGCAATGCTGTTTTTTACAATGGCCTATATATTGCTGGGATTTAATTGTTGGCTGATGCTGAAATATCTTCACAACGGAATTTACCTGTTCGTTTTAGCGGTATTAGGTGCCGTAGCGACCGATGTAGCCGCTTATTTTATCGGCTGTGCTTTCGGAAAACATAAACTGATTGAAGATGTAAGTCCCAAGAAAACGATTGAGGGCGCTTGCGGCGGAGTCATTGTTTGCGCATTAAGTTGTGTCGGTTACGGCGCAGTGGTCGGAGCAATATTTCAGGTAACGCCGAAATATATCCCGCTGTTAATTTTGGGAATCATTATTTCGATTATATCGCAAATCGGTGATTTAATTGCATCGTTGATCAAACGCCATTTCGGAATTAAGGATTACGGCAAAATTTTGCCGGGACATGGCGGTATTATGGATCGGTTTGACTCCGTGATCGCGATTGCGCCGTTTATTTTTATTTTTTGCTTTAACCAGTTGTTTTTCGGTGACCTTTTTCACTTGTTTTTATAATGCGACTTTAGGATATCCGAGGGGAGATGCGTATTATTCCAATGTCAAAAATGAAAGAACTGCAAAATTCGAAGCTTGCCGTATTCGGCTCGACCGGCTCGATCGGACTGCAGACTTTGGATGTTGCACGTTTGCATAATATTCCGATAGACTGTATCTGTGCGATGAAAAATATTAATGCTTTAGAATCCCAAATTCGAGAATTCAAGCCTCGAATTTGCGCAGTATATGACCCCGATGCGGCAAAGCTTCTTAAAATTGCCGTAGCGGATACGGATACAAGAATTTATTCCGGCAAAGAGGGGGTCTGTGCTGCCGCGCAGGACAGCACCGCAAAAATGCTCTTGAACTCCGTTATGGGAATGGCCGGACTGATGCCGACGCTTGCTGCTATTGACAGCGGTAAAAATATTGCTCTGGCCAATAAGGAGACCTTGGTTGCAGCCGGAGAAATCGTCATGCGTGCCGCGCGGGATCGAAATGTGCAAATCATTCCCGTAGATAGTGAACATTGTGCAATTCATCAATGCTTGAGTGCGGGAGCAAAAAATGAGGTCCGGCGTTTGATTTTGACATGCTCCGGCGGAAGCTATTTCGGCAAGAAACGGGAGGAGCTTTATAATATAACACCGGAAGAAGCGGTGTGTCATCCCAAATGGAATATGGGACGGAAAATTTCCGTTGACAGCTCCAGTTTAATGAATAAAGGACTTGAAATTATTGAAGCCGCATGGCTTTTTGATATGGATGTTGATCATATCGATGTAATTATTCATCGCGAAAGTATAATCCATTCCATGGTGGAATATATTGATCATGCTGTGATTGCACAAATGAGCGTTCCGGATATGCGTCTTTGTGTGCAGTATGCTCTGACATATCCGGAGCGTTATGTGGGGTGTACGGAAGCGCTTGATCTTGAAAAAATCCAAAAGCTTACGTTCTACAAACCGGACGAAGAGACCTTTTGCTTGTTGCCTTTGGCTCGCCGGGCAGCAAAAGAAGGCGGCATTAAACCGACTGTTCTGAACGCGGCAAACGAACAGGCGGTAGAGTTGTTTTTAAATAAAAAAATTCGCTTTTTAGATATTTTTGATTCCGTTTCGGAGGTTGTTTCTCAATTTGAAAATCAAACAGCCACTTTGGAACATATTCATAAAGCCGATTTGGAAGCTCGTCGCAAAATCGAAGAATTCTTTTGCTGATCATGGGAGGATTATAATATGTCGTTACTATATATCATATTGGCTCTTTTGGCATTCGGCGTCCTGATTTTTGTACACGAATGCGGCCATTTTATGACTGCAAGATTTTTCGGTGTGACAATTAACGAGTTTTCGATCGGAATGGGACCGAAGGTTCTGTCCCGCGTTTCAAAAAAGAACGGCATTCGTTACTCGCTTCGTCTATTGCCGATCGGTGGATTTGTCAGCATGGCCGGCGAGGACAATGACAGCGATGACCCGAATGCTTTTTGTTATAAACCGGTATGGCAGCGAATCATTATTACAGCGGCCGGCGCGATTATGAATTTAATATTCGGCGTGGTCGTGATGACATTGCTGGTTATCGGATCAAATGCGATTGGCTCTACGGTGGTTGCAGAGTTTCAAGATTCTGCGGTTTCTTCATCCTACGGCCTCCAAGAAGGCGATGAGATTTTAAAGATCGGAAACCGCCGTGTTCATATTGCAAACGAAGTGTCATATGCGATTGCGCATGACGGAGTTAAACCGTTGAATATTACAGTGCGGCGGAACGGAGAAGTAGTGACGCTTGAAAATGTGGTGTTCGGTACTGCCGATTCGGACGGTGTAACGTTCGGAACAATGGATTTTAAGGTTTTTGCCGAGCAAAAATCCGTAAAATCGGTTATTAAGCATTCCTTTTATCGTTCTTTAAATTGCGTATCGATGATTTGGGAATCCTTTATTGACCTGTTATGCGGACGGTACGGAATTGATGCATTGTCCGGTCCGGTCGGAGTAACCGGTGCGATCAGTGAAGCGGCGAAAAACGGTGTTTCTCAGTTTTTCTACTTGTTAGTTCTTATTTCTATGAATTTGGGAATCTTTAATTTGATTCCTTTTCCAGCCTTGGATGGCGGACGTATTTTCTTTATGTTGATTGAGTGGATCTTCCGTCGTCCCGTCAATCGCAAGGTCGAAGCGTATATTCATTTTATCGGAATTACCGTACTTTTGCTTTTTATGGCCTTTATTACTTGTAAAGATATTTTAAAATTGTTTCGATAATCTTAGAGGAATTATATGAACTATAATCAATACCGTCGTCACACCGTGCAGGTCATGACCGGTCATATTGCTATCGGCGGCAATGCTCCTTTGAGTGTTCAGTCCATGACAAACACGGATCCTCATAATTTTGATGCCACCTTCAAACAGGTTCTTTCGTTGCAGGAAGCCGGTTGCGATATCATTCGGTTAACGGTTCCCGACAAAGAAGCTGCGAGGGTGATTGCAAAAATCAAAGACAGCGGCAAGTGCACGGTCCCTTTGGTTGCTGATATTCATTTTGATTACCGCGTAGTGCTGGACAGTCTGGATGCCGGGGTCGATAAAATTCGTATTAATCCCGGAAACATCGGGGATAAGGACCGTGTCCATACGGTCGCCAAGGCTTGCCGTGAAAAAAAAGTACCGATTCGAATCGGTGTAAACAGCGGCAGTCTTGAAAAAGAAATTCTATCAAAATACGGCTCCCCCACTCCCGAGGCTCTGGCCGAAAGCGCTTTATATCATGCAAGACTTTTGGAGGAATGGGATTTTAACGATATTGTCATTTCCATTAAATCCTCCTCCGTGCAAAATATGGTTGCGGCGAACCGTATCGTAGCGGAAAGATGTCAGTATCCCTTACATATCGGAATTACGGAATCGGGGACGATTTCCACCGGTCTTATTAAATCCGCAGCAGGAATCGGAGCACTTTTATGCGATGGAATCGGTGATACGATACGCGTTTCTTTGACGGCGGATCCTTTGGTTGAAGTGGAAACCGGAAAACAAATTTTATCAGCGCTTGGTTTAGGCGCCCCGAGTGTTAATGTAATATCCTGTCCCAGTTGCGGCAGAACCAAAATAAATCTTTTTGATACCGTAGAACGCTTTGAGCAGTATGCAAAGACCCTCCACCCGAAAAGCAATATTACTGTGGCAATCATGGGATGCGCTGTTAACGGTCCGGGCGAGGCGCGGGAAGCGGATATCGGTATCGCCGGAGGCATCGGAGAATATCTGCTGTTTCGCCGTGGCGAAATTATATGCAAGGTAAAAGCCGATCAGGCGTTTGATGTTTTGGTTCAGGAAACTCAAAAATTGTTATAGAAAAGTGATTGTATGAAAAATTTACTTGAAATATTTTCTAAATACACACCGGATGAAAATGAAGCGGCTTGGCTGCGCTCCGGGACCGATGTCCGCCTGCGCGCCGATCGTGCGCAGAAGATTGTCGAAGTGAAAGCGCACTTTGCCGCTTTAATTCCCAAAAAAACGCTGTATGCGATTGAAGAAAAAATTAAAGAAGCGTATGCTCTGCGGAGCGTTCGCTTCTGTCCGTGCTATGATTCCGCACTCTTCCAAGAAGAATATGTTTCTGAGATTTTAGAAGAAGCGAAGCGGCGCGGTACGATCATCCGGGGCTTTTTTAACGAATACACAGCAAATTTCAACGGTCAGAACCTTGAAATATTGGTATCCGGCACAAACGGAGGCATTGAACTGATGTATCTCGGAGAGACGGATCGTGTCATTTCCGATATTATCCGGGAAGAGTTCGGACTGAATTTTACCGTCAGCATTTTGCGCAATAATAATTTTCAATTTGACTATGCTGAGCACCACCGTCAGCGCTTTGAGCAAATTATGAGCAATATGGAAAAAGAGCGTAGCTCTGTAGCCCCCCAATCCGCCGATTCCAACGCGGAAGATTCCATACCGTTAAAACGTGTGCAAAGTTTGTTTCCCGGGGAAGTCGAGCAAAAAAAGATTAGTGATACCTGTTTTCAAATCGGATATATTACATTTGATTGCTCAAGTCCCGAACCGATTATCGGCGAGACCTTTTCCATTGAAGAGCCTACCGCAATTCGGGATCTTGTCAAACCGGGCATGAAAACAATTATCTTAGGCCAAATTGCGGGAGTCAGTGAAAATCAAGGATTTCGAAGCACAAAAATTCACTATACGGTGGCGCTCACCGATAAGGACAGTTCGATTAATATAAAGCTTAGTTTGGATGAAGAGGACACCACCGTAAAAAAACAGTTAAAAGTCGGAACGTCGGTTGCTGTGCTCGGAAATACACGAACCGATCAATTTGACGGGGACATCTGTTTTTATCCGAAATCCATTTTGAAAATTTCTGAAATTTTGCGTCAGGATCGAGCAGAAAAGAAACGGGTAGAACTGCACCTGCATACTACCATGTCGGTGATGGATGCAGTAATCAGTCCCGAAATGGCCATTTCCAATGCCGCAAATTGGGGACATCGCGCAATCGCTATAACGGATCACGGCAATGTACAAGCTTTCCCCGAAGCCATGAAATCGGCAAAGGCTCACGGAATGAAGGTGCTGTATGGCATTGAAGGATATTATGTAGACGATACGGCGAAAGCCATTTTCGGAGACAGTAATGCCGCATTTGCAGATGAATTCTGTGTGTTTGATATTGAAACAACCGGTCTTTCCGTTATGAACTGCAAAATTACCGAAATCGGTGCTGTCCGTATTAAAAACGGAGAGATTCAGGCCGAATTCAATACTTTGGTAAACCCGGAGGAAGCGATTTCCGAAGAAATTACCAAGTTAACCGGAATTACCGATGAAATGGTAAAGGATGCGCCGAAAATTTCAGAGGCTTTGCGAGAGTTTCTTGATTTTGCGGGAGATTCCGTATTGGTTGCGCATAATGCCGGATTTGATACAAGCTTTATACGGAAAGCTGCCGATGATTGTAAATATGAGTTTAACAATGCCTATTTAGATACGGTGGCATTGTCCCGTTACCTGATTCCCGAACTGAAGAATCATAAACTGGATACTCTTGCCGACCATTTGGGCCTCGGCGATTTTAATCATCACCGTGCCTGTGACGATGCCCGTATGCTTGCGATGATTTTTGCGAAATTAATCGACCGTTTGCATGAAGAGGGTGTATATAATTTAGAGCAGATGGTTCGCGCAATGAGTGAAAAAGCGGATCCGCTGCGTTTAAAACGCTATCATATTATTCTTTTGGTAAAGAATAAAACCGGCTTAAAGAATCTATATCAGCTTGTTTCGCAGAGTTATTTGAATTATTATCGTTATGATCCGCGCATGCCGAAAACGATATTGGAGCAGTACCGTGAGGGATTAATTATCGGTTCTGCCTGTGAGGCGGGGGAACTGTACAGTGCCATTTTGGAGAACCGTTCTCAGGCTGATATTGAAAAGATTGCATCTTTTTACGATTATTTAGAAATCCAACCGCTTTCCAACAATCGGTTTTTAATTGAAAATAACCGGGTGGAAAATGAAGAAGCGTTAAAAGAAATCAATCGGAAAATTGTGGCGCTGGGCGATAAGCTTTCAAAACCGGTGGTAGCTACTTGCGATGCTCATTTTCTGAATAAAGAAGATGAAATCTATCGCAAAATTTTGCTCAGCGGTATGAAATATGCGGACGGTGACCGTGATATCGGACTTTACGAGCGAACCACGGAAGAAATGTTAGAGGAATTTTCATATCTTGGAAAAGAAAAAGCCTATGAAGTTGTAGTAACCAATACCAATTTAATTGCCGATATGATTGATGATATTCAGCCGATTCCGGACGGTACATACACGCCGAATATGGAGGGGGCTGAACAGGATTTGCAGGACATTTGCTGGCAGCGTGCGCATGATATGTACGGCGATGATCTTCCGGAAATTGTAGAGCAAAGGCTGAACAAGGAATTAGGCTCCATCATTAAGCATGGATTTGCGGTGCTTTATATGATCGCTCAGAAATTGGTATCATACAGTGAAAGTCAGGGGTACCTTGTGGGGTCAAGAGGTTCCGTAGGCTCTTCCTTTGTTGCTACTATGGCAGGAATTTCCGAAGTCAATCCGTTACCTCCGCACTATCGTTGCCCCAAATGCCGTTATTCACGCTTTATCACTGACGGAAGCGTCGGCTCAGGCTTTGACCTGCCGGATGAAAATTGCCCGATTTGCGGCGAAAAAATGCTGTCAGACGGTCAGGATATTCCGTTTGAAACCTTTTTGGGCTTCTATGGTGATAAATCGCCGGATATCGATTTGAACTTTTCCGGGGATGTGCAAGGGAAGGTTCACAAATATACGGAGGAATTGTTCGGAGCCGATCATGTCTTTCGTGCCGGCACCATCGGTACCTTAGCCGATAAAACCGCCTATGGATTTGTCGCAAAATATCTTGAGGGAAAAGGAATTTCCGTCAATCGGGCGGAAATCACTCGCCTTGTCAACCATTGTGTCGGTGTAAAGCGCACTACCGGACAACATCCGGGCGGAATCATTGTTGTTCCGAAAGAGTATGATATTTATGATTTTACACCCGTACAGCACCCGGCGGATGATCCGAATTCCAATATTATTACAACGCATTTCCAATTCTCTTATTTGCATGATACCATTTTAAAGCTGGATGAATTGGGGCACGATATTCCGACAAAATATAAGTTGCTTGAAAAATACACCGATACCAGCGTTATGGACGTTCCGATGAATGCGCCGGAGGTATATGAATTATTTGCCTCCACAAAACCCTTAGGAATCTCTCCGAAAGATATCGGAGGCGTTGAACTTGGTACCCTGGGACTGCCGGAAATGGGAACACGCTTTATTCAGCAGGTTTTAATTGATGCGGCGCCGAAAACTTTTGCAGATTTAATGCAGATTTCAGGCCTTACGCACGGGACCAATGTTTGGCTCGGAAACGCGCAGGATTTGATTAAAGCAGGGACATGTACTATTTCTGAGGTGGTAGGAACGCGTGACGGAATCATGCTGTATCTGATTCGCCATAATTTGGAGAATTCCATGGCCTTTAAAATAATGGAGGACGTGCGAAAAGGACGCGGCTTAAAACCGGAATATGAGGCAGCGATGCTTGAGCATAATGTTCCGCAATGGTATATTGATTCCTGCAAAAAAATTAAATACATGTTCCCGAAGGCACATGCGGCTGCATATGTTATGTCGGCCATTCGTCTCGGATGGTATAAGATACATTATCCGATGGAATTCTATGCCGGCCTGTTTACCGTAGCGCCCGGCGGCTTTGATGCGGAGATTGTGCTGCAGGGAAAGGGACATATTAGTTCGGTTATTGCCGAAGTCGAGAAAAAGGGTACTGCCGCGACACAGAAAGAAAATGAAATGGTGTCGTCTTTGCAGTTGGCCAGAGAGTGCTTAGCGCGCGGTATTCAATTTTTGCCCATTGACTTGCAGCGTTCCGATGCGACGGACTTTTTACCCGAAAACGGGAACATTCGGTTGCCTTTTTCCTCTTTATCGGGTCTTGGCGAGAATGCGGCACAAAAAATTATTGCGGCACGCAAGGAAGATTCCGAAATTCTTTCCGTTGAAGAGTTGAGACAAAGAGCCGGACTTACCAAAACCGTAATTGAGGTGCTTACCAAAAACGGTGTTTTGGACGGAATGTCTCAGACCAATCAGATATCTTTATTTTAATTTGTTTCATGTATTATCATAAAATGAATAAAATCAAGAAAAATCAAGAAAAATTTAAATATTTTTTGAATAAACGCTTGATAAAACTGCCATTCAATGGTATACTTGTAAAGGTTTTTGCCGGAATATTGCTTCTTTGCGTAAGAGGGATACTCGGCTGAAATGTTATGTATAAAATAGAAGATAAAGAGAGGATTAAAAAATGAACAAGACACAACTTATTGATGCTGTTGCAGAAAAAGCAAACTTAAAGAAAAAAGATGCAGAAATCGCAGTTGCAGCAATGATTAACTCCATTGAAGAAGCTTTAGTAAAAGGTGAAAAAGTACAGCTGATCGGCTTCGGTACTTTTGAAGTAAAACAAAGAAATGCAAGAACCGGCATCAATCCTTTAACGAAAAAGCCGATTGAAATTCCTGCATCCAAATACCCGACTTTCTCTGCAGGCAAAACACTGAAAGATTCCGTTAATAAATAAGTTTTGAAGCCGCACTCCTTTCGGATGCGGCTTTTCTGATATGATGTATATCAAAGGAGACTAAAATGCGGTTGGATAAATTTTTGAAAATTTCTCGTATCATCAAAAGACGCACAGTAGCAAATGAAGCTTGTGATGCCGGTCATGTACGCGTTAATGAGAGGGTGGCACGTGCTTCTTATGATGTTAAAGTCGGCGATATCATTG
Source organism: uncultured Eubacteriales bacterium (assembly GCA_934365155.1). GTDB lineage: Bacteria > Bacillota > Clostridia > Oscillospirales > CAG-272 > RGIG8399. The sequence continues at coordinate 27,660 of CAKRMZ010000010.1, forward strand.
AGATTACCTTCGGCCAGAGGATTTTAAAACTGAAGGTTACCGATGTCCGTGAGCACGTTCAAAAAGACAGTGCGGCGGAGCTGTATGAAATCCTTTAATTATCTTTTTCACTTGGGATAAACGAATGAGAGAAACCGGATTTTTCGCAAATTGAAAGGCATAATTTTTTTTACTTTTTCATATATTAAAGCATAATTTTTATTGCGGAGATATAAAAAGTGGAACAAAATCAAACTCCGGTCTCGCCCGTCCAGAATATCAGCTTAGAAGGCAGACAAAAGCTTAAAATTACCGGTACCCAAAATGTAGAAAACTACGATGAAAATTTCATTACGGTTTGTACCGCACTCGGAACCTTGAGTGTGGAAGGGGAACAATTGAAAATTTTAAATTTAAATGTTCAAAGCGGTGAGCTTTCGGTCGAAGGAAAAATATCTGCTCTGATATATAACGATACCCCAAAATCAAGCAGTAGCAGTGGCTTTTTCGGAAGGTTTTTTCGTTAAGTGAGGGAAATTTGTGGTAATTTCAACAAACGGAGATTTTCGGATCCTTATTTCGGCGTTTCTGATCGGATTTCTTTTAGGTGCTGTTTATGATTGCTTTCGAATTCTGAGAATTTCGTTATTTTCTTCGGAATGGAAGAAACGGCAGGGAAAACTGTTCGATTTATTATCAAAGATTCAGCGAAAAAAAATCACCGGAAACAAGACGCAAACTCCTATAAAAAATCATCGTTTTTTCTCCGTATATGAGTATATTTTTGTCTTTTTCAATGACGTATTGTTTTCAATGATTGTTACGGCAGCGACAATTCTTTTTATTTTTACTGCCAACATGGGGCGAATCCGTCTCTATATTTTATCCGGAGAGTTATTCGGATTTTTAATTTATTATCATACGGTCGGTCGAATTATTATTTATTTTTCAGAACTAATCATCGCTCTTATTGACACGTTGCTGAAGCTATTATATAATATAAGTGTGTATCCGATTTTGTGCAGTTTTGTTGTGGTTTTGCATTTTTTCAAAAAACATCTCGGGATTTGTTTACAAAAGATGCAGAATGTTTTCGGGTATTGGCGTGATTTGCGTTGGACTCGGCAACAAAAACGAATATTAATTCGTTTTGCGGCGAATGGATTTGATTTGAAAAATGAAGGAGGCGGGCACCATGACCCATAAAAATTCGAACTTCTTTGTCAAATTGACCGTTGCGGTTTTTGTTATCTTTTCGGTAATTACCATTTTTCGTATGCAGATGCAGCTTAATACTTTAAAACAAACCAAGGAAACGGCGATAAAGCAGTTAAATACCTATTCTTTACGGGTGGAAGAGCTGCAAGAACGTTTAGAAACTCCGATGGATCGAGATTACATTATTCGTATTGCACGTGAAAAAATGGGATATGCGTTGCCGAATGAAATTATTTTTTATAATGATCTGATCCGGTAAATATAGACGTAAAATATGGCAGTTATTATAATAATTGCTATATTGTTTTTTATGAGAGGTTTGAATGAGACGGATTTGCAAAGAAGAAATTGCTGATGCGGTTTGTGATTTGTTTTTAAAGGCCAATACTTTCTTGCCGGATGAGGCGGAAAAGTTGATTCGTGACAGCGCAGTCAGCGAACGAAATTTGCGAGCAAAATCGATTTTGTCGGTATTGTCAGATAATTTGGATACGGCCAAGAAGTTTGGGGTTCCCATATGTCAAGATACCGGAATGGCCGTTATTTTTGCGGAAATCGGACATGAGGTTATGCTGGATTGCCCGTTACAGGAATCGGTTGATTTAGGGGTGCATCGCGCTTATTTGGAGAATCAATTGCGTTGCTCCGTTGTTTCGGATCCTTTATTTGAGCGAAAAAATACACTGGATAATACGCCGGCAATCCTTCATATTTCCATAACAAATGGGGATCAACTAAAGTTAATTGCCGCACCGAAAGGCTTCGGTAGTGAAAACATGAGTGCAATTCGAATGTTGAAGCCCTCTGCCTCTCCGCAGGATGTGATTGATTTTGTGGTTGAAACCGTAAAAACAGCCGGGGCCAACCCCTGTCCTCCCATTTTAATCGGTGTGGGCATCGGCGGTGATTTCGAACAATGCGCGCTTCTGGCAAAAAAGGCTTTAACGCGGGATGTAAGTAAGCGCAATGAAAACAATGATTATGCGCAACTGGAAAATCAGATTTTAAAATCCGTCAACGCTATCGGCATCGGGCCGCAAGGTATCGGCGGAGATACGACGGCCTTTGCTGTTAATATTGAATATGCGCCTACTCATATTGCTGGGTTGCCGTGCGCCGTTAATATTAATTGCCATGTTATGCGCCATGCGGAAATTATATTGTAATATTATAAACTTCATATATCAAGCGGCGGGAACGAAGGATCCTGCCGTTTTGTTTTGTAAAAAACGAGTATCTTGCGGTGGATAGATATGAAAAACTTTAAATGCGATTTTAAATCCATATGCCGCAGGATACGGCAAACATTTTTATACAACAGAAAAAGGCGGCAAACCCTGATTTTGGGTTTTGTCCGCCTCTATTCATGATTTTATCCGTTTGTTATTTTTTTCGACCGTGAAAGAACTTGCTTCCAACGAGGATAATTATGATACCGAGCAGAGAGATACCTGCAAGCACAATCCATACAGGCGTATTGTTGCTGTCTCCGGTCTGCGGCGGTAATGTATTGTCGGAAGAAGGCGTGGTAATGGGGGTTGATACATCGGAAGAGGAGCCGCTGTCCGTAGATCCGCTGCCAATTGCCGTTTCGGTCCATTTTGCATATACGGTCATATTTTTATCCAGCGTTACGGAAGTGACTTTTTGAGTCAGAGCTTCGTCTGTATACCAGCCGTCAAAGGTATAATCGCTTTTGGTGGTTGTGTAATCGGAAAGGGAAATGACACTATCCTCAAATGTGGTAACGGAAGCAATATCGCTGCCGCCGTTGGTTTCAAAACTCAATGTATATTTGGGAATGCTTTCGTCTTCAGTTGTAGGAATGATCAGATAGATCTCATGATCCATGCTGTCTTCTCCGTAAACACCGGTTAGCCATTCGATGGGTGGAGCGGGAATATAAGAAGCACTTGACGAATTCTTAATATTTGTTGCACCGGATTGAATACCGCCGAATCTCAGGATAACGCAGTCTAACCATTCGCCGATCATGTAACCCTTGTTAAAAACGATTTCAACATGGAGAATTGCCGAAGGCGCTACTTTCATTGTTCCGCCCTTCTCGGGTAAATCTGCACCATTGATCGCTACGCTTTTGATTGCTCCGTCCGGTCCGTCGTTTTCCCAACCGACAATTGTGAATTCGGTATAGTCAGTTTCGGGAATTTCTTCGGGATTATTTGCCGCAAAAACCGCCAGGGGGAACAAGGACAGTACCATGGCAAGCGTTATTAAATAACCTACTGTTCTTACCGTTAATTTTAAATTCATGACCTTCCTCCATAAATAAATTGGTTCAATAGCATTATACCACATTAGGGAATTAAACACAATATATATGTTTCTTTATCGAATCTGCAATCAAAATTTATTTTACCGCGAAGGAAACGCGCTGTCCCTATCTTTACTTTGTCAGTGTGAATAAAAAAACAGCATCGGATTTTAAAAGCCGATGCATTTTTATATTTTATGCTTTATTGACCGGAAGTGACGCTTTATTTTTTACAGCATATTTTGTTAGTAAAATGTTAGAGTAGTGGAGGCAAAACCCGAGCATGAATTATGTTATTCTTACTATGAAATCGATGACTTATGCAATGAAGGGACAGAGATTGCTGTCCCGTTTTAATATAAACAGCCGGATTGTTTATTTGAATCCGGCTCAAACGAAACGCGGATGCGCCTACGGCCTTGAAGTAAATCGTCAAAATTTAGATCAGGCAATTGATATTTTGGATAAAGGGAAAGTAAAGTTTTCTGAAGTGATCAAAGGATAAGGGGAAATAAAAATGATTTATTTTGACAATGCGGCTACCAGCTGCCCGAAACCTAAAACTGTGCGAGATGAAGTATATAAGTATTTAAGCGGATATTATTGCGGCAATCCGGGACGGGGGTCTCATCTCGTTTCTCTGACGGCCGCCAGTGCAGTGTATGATTGTCGTTGTGAAATTGCCTCTTTCTTTGGCTCGGATCATCCTGAAAACGTGGTTTTTACCTACAATGCCAGTTATGCGTTGAATATTGCAATCAAAGGAATTTTAGACGAGGGAGACCATGTAATCATTTCCAATTTGGAACACAACTCCGTGCTGCGCCCGGTTTATGCTCTTCAAAAGAAAATGGTAAGCTTTGATACTTTTGATGCATTATTGGATGAGGAAGCACTTCTTCGGGATTTAAAAAGTAAAATACGCCCGAATACAAAGGCCGTAGTTTGTATGCATGCTTCGAATATTTGCAGTGTTTTGCTACCGATACGAAAAATTGGAGAACTGTGTAAAAGATACGGACTAATTTTTGTGGTAGATGCATCGCAAAGCGCCGGAAACGTGCCTATAAATGTAGAAGAAGATTTTATTGATATTCTTTGCGCGCCCGGACACAAAGGGTTGTTAGGACCGCAGGGAAGCGGATTTTTATTGATTTCGCCGCAGTTAAAACCGCTACACACATTAATTGAGGGCGGAAACGGAGTGAATTCTTTGGATTTTGATATGGGTACAACGCTTCCGGAGCAGCTGGAAGCCGGGACCGTATCTACACCGGCTATTGCCGGTCTTTGTGCCGGAATCCGTTTTTTAAAATCCTATACGGTGCAAGCGGTTTCGGAAAAAGAGAGACATCTTGCAAGATATTTTACAGAGCGCATCAAAAAATTTGATTTTATTGAGCTTTATGCGGAAGATTTTCATCAAGGATCGATTGTTCTTTTTAACGTTCAAGGAAAATCTCCGGGAGAAATATCGGAATATTTGAGCCGTGAAAAAATATGTGTCCGCAGCGGATATCATTGCTCACCGCTTGGTCACAGAGCTCTTAATACGCCTGCAGGCGGGGCTTTGCGGGCAAGCTTCGGAATTTATAATACAGAGAGTGAAATTGATGAGTTTTGCCGTGTTTTAAAAAGAATAATGAAGTATTAAAAAACAGGAGATACTATCTTTACAGGTGGCAAAAACAGCAGGAGAAAATTATGGAAAAAACGCTTGGCAAAAATTTTCAGGAAAACGTAAGTTTTTTAGACGGATATTTCTTTATTAATCAGAATTTTGATATAGTAAAAAAAGAAATCGATGTGCAAAATACAAAAATTGCAATATATTTTATCGATGGATTTCTCAAAGACAGCTCGATTGAAAGAACGATGAATTTTATTATGGGGCAATCGAATATTCAGGCAGATATTCTGTCCGATCCCAGTCATTTTGCATCCTCTCTGATCCCTTATTCCGAGGTGGACATCACAGATAATATTCAAGAGATCGAACGGTCTTTGCTGAGCGGAGCTGCCGTGTTTTTGGTTAGCACTTTCGCAGAGGCTGTTGTTGTTGATACACGTACTTATCCGGTGCGGGGCATTAAAGAGCCGGAGAGTGACCGTGTACTTCGCGGAGCCCATGTGGGATTTGTAGAAACTTTGATTTTTAATACCGCTCTTCTTCGTCGCCAGGTTCGCGACCGAAATTTAATTATCGAAATTCTGAATGTCGGGGAAACAACGAAATCGGATGTGGCCATCTGCTATATGAAAGATCGTGCAGATCCTGATTTTGTAAGCAATATTAAAAAAAGAATCAGCAACTTTAAAATATCATCTCTGACAATGTCGCATCAAAGCCTTGCGGAAATGCTTTTTCCAAAACAATGGTACAATCCGTTTCCGAAAATACGGTATACTGAGCGTCCGGATGCCGCTGCTTCGACGATTTTAGAAGGAAAGGTATTGATTTTTTGCGATAATTCACCGGCTGCAATGATTTTGCCGACCGGATTTTTGGATTTCTTACAGGAAAGTGACGATTATTATTTTCCCCCGTTCACCGGTAGCTATTTACGAATTTTGAGAATCATTACGGCCTTTTTGACGGTATTTCTGACGCCAATTTGGTATTTGTTGATCCGGAATCCCTCTTGGATACCGGAAGGGATTTCTTTTATCAAGGTTGATCAAAATTATACGATTCCCATTATTATGCAGCTGCTGATTTCCGAGTTTGTAATTGACGGCCTGAAAATGGCGTCTTTAAATACACCGGATACACTTTCCAATTCCTTAGGGATTATCGGTGGTTTAATCATCGGAGATTTTGCAGCCGATATCGGCTGGGTGTCTCCGGACGTCGTTTTTTATATTGCATTTTCGGCTGTGGCAAATTATACGCAAACCAGCTATGAATTGGGTTATGCCTTTAAATTCATGAGAATCATGCTTTTAATTTTAACCTGTCTTTTCAATTGGATCGGATTTTTAATCGGAATTCTTATTATGACGGCTTTGATTTCATTTAATGAGCATATTGATTCCAAGGCTGAAAACGGGTATCTGTACCCCTTAATTCCGTTCAACGGGAAAGCGATGCTCCGTTTATTGTTCCGCGTGCGTTTTCACGGCCAGGATTAACAAATAGATAAAGCACTGTAAAGTTTTACAGTGCTTTATCTATTTTGCCGGTTACAGCCCGAAATATTGCAGGATACCTTGATAAATCGCTTCTGCGAAGAGATCCGGAGAATTTGTCAATAGATTCCGGTCAGTTTCATTGGTAATGTATGCCATTTCGATTAACACGGCGGGCATTGCCGTGCGACGCAGAACATACAGGCTCGGCCTTGCAAAGGCTCCGCGGTTCGGAATGCCGACGATTCGGCTGATGTTTTCTATAATGGCTTGCCCGAGTGCAAAGCCTTGGGAGTCGGTGCTGTATGCATACGCTTCCGTTCCGCTGGCCGATGTGTTTACCGAGGCATTACAATGCAGACTGATAAAATAATCCGCGCCCCATGTATTGGCTGCATTTACTCTTGCCGCAAGACTGCTGGCATTACTGGTTCCAAGCGATGTTTCTGCCGTGGGACGGGATACCTTTACTTCAAAGTTCGGATCGCTTTCTAACAGAGCAGCCAATCGAATACCGATATCAAAATTGATATCTTGCTCTCGTGCTCCTCCGGCTTCCGCACCGGCGTTTGGATTTTGTGGATTGTGTCCTTGATCGATAAAAATTTTAATTGCCATAACTAAGTAACCTCCGCTTTCCTTTTATATCAGTATATTCGCAAAATAAAAAGAGGAAACTATAAAAAAGTTTGCAAAGAAAAAACGAATATGTTAAAATACATGAAGTTACTTTTATACATATCAAAGGAGCAAAAACAAGTGGAAGGTTTGCGTCGATTACTGAGTTATACCCGAAGGGCGGTAGATGACTATCAAATGATTCAAGAGGGAGATAAAATTGCAGTAGGTGTATCGGCAGGGAAAGATTCTTTAGCTTTATTATATACACTGGCCAATTTACAGCGATTTTATCCGAAGTCATTTCAATTAGTAGCCGTAACCATTGACATGGGATTTGAAGGAAGCGACTTTTCGACTGTAAACCGTTTGTGCGAGGAACTGAATGTTCCGTATTTTGTCAAGAAAACGGAAATCGCCAAAATTGTATTTGATATTCGTAAGGAACCCAACCCCTGCTCTTTATGCGCAAAGCTTCGCCGCGGTATTCTAAATGAAACGGCAAAACAGTACGGCGCCAACAAAGTAGCCTTAGGTCATCATTTTGACGATGTAGTCGAAACGTTTATGATGAATCTGTTCTTTGAAGGACGGATCGGCACTTTTTCGCCGGTAACATACCTTGACCGCAGTGATATCACTTTAATTCGGCCGTTTATTTATGTGCCGGAAAAGGACGTCCGGTATTTTGCAAAGCGTGCCGCCCTCCCGGTGATTAAGAGTCCGTGTCCTGCCGACGGAAATACGGAGCGCGAACGGATTAAGCGTTTGCTTGCGGATTTGGAAAAGGCGAATAAAGGTCTGAAGCATCGGATATTAACGGCGATACAAAAGGGACATGTTGACGGATACTTTGAAAGAAAAATTAAAATTTATAAAGACTGAAAAAATAAACTCCGATTCATACATCTTTTTTTCATAAACGGAAAAAATAGTATTGATGTATGGAAAGGAGTTTTTTATGAATCAAAATATTAACAACACGGAATTACGTGTAAAATTTTGTAATCATCTGAACGAAGATGTAGTCTTAACTCGGCAGACACCGAATGACAGCTTTCATTGCATGTGTTCTGAAATATGTAAAAACGGCGACAATTGCAATCACTACTATAACGGCAGTGTGGAAGCCGGTCATTTAAAAGATTAAATTTACTTTTTTGCACAAAGCCGATGAATGGGAAAGCCTTTTGCCGAAAAGTTTTTCTCATATTCCGTCATGATATTTTCTTCCTGTAACGGACTGTGATGCAAATCATAGCATACGTCATAAACAGAAAAACGATTTTCGGTAAGCTGCTCAATCGAATATTCAAATAAATCGCGATTGTCTGTTTTGAATATAATTTCACAATCCGGTTTCATGATATTGCGATATACCTCCAAAAAAGCAGGGGAGGTTAAACGGCGTTTTGCATGACGCTTTTTGGGCCAGGGATCGGAAAAATTCAGGAAAATACGGTCAACGGAGTTCGGAGGGAATACCTCGCCAAGCATCGCAGCATTGTATATTAAAAAACGCAGATTCGTTAAATTCATCTTTTCGGCTTTTTCCATCGCACAAACAATCGCGTCGGGAATCATTTCAATTGCAATGTAATTAATTTCCGGATGCAGGGCAGCATTTTCACAGATAAAAGAGCCTTTTCCGCAACCGATTTCAATATAAACCGGGTGGTCATTGGCAAAACAAGAGGTCGCATCCTTATCGGACACGGCTTTCGGGTCCACAAAATAATGGCTGAGTTGTGCTCTGCGCTGCTCACCGTTCTTCTTTTTACGCATTCTCATAAAATAGCTGTCTCCTGAATTTTTGATATTTTATATAGTATAGCATAAATACAAATTTTATGTAAAGCGATCAACGAATAATTTTTGCTGAAACTGCACAACATATCATCAGGACCGGATGAATATCCGTGTCACTATTTCGGGAGATGAAAACTAATGATTATAGACAGAATAGCTTTGATTCTGGCAATTATCGGTGCGCTGAACTGGGGCGGAATCGGTCTGTTCGGATTTGATACGGTTGCATGGATTTGCGGCGGTCAACTCAGTGCTGTATCCAGAGTCATTTATACTATTGTCGCTTTAGCCGGAATTTGGTGTATTTCTTTGTTATTCAGAAGAAGAGAAGAATACGGCGAAGATCGAGGCTGAATCAAAAATAAAGAGCAGAGATTTTATTTAAATCTCTGCTCTTTGTTATAAAATTTTATATTGCTTTGGAATCGGGTGTGGAAAAGTACAGCGGATTCAAATCGCCGACATCAAATAAATATTGATAGTTTAAAAGGGTGTTTAGATTCATTTGAAAGAATTGGTGTGAAATGCGGTTCGGCACATCCGGAACCGGGTCATCAAAAGTAACATCGTAAAAATAATTCACACCGTCAATATTGACAACGCTCCAACAGTGAGCTGCATCGGAAATTTCCGACAATTTGCATTTTCCGGCAACGGAATGCGCTGATATTCCGGCCGCCCGGCAAAGCATATTGAACGCGGAACAATACCCCTGGCACACAGCTTTGGATTGGAAAAACACACCCCAGCTTCGATAAGAGGAATCCGGAATCGTTCCGGCACGATAGTTGTCATAGTCATAGGCGCAATTCAAAGCAATGAAATCATGAATGGCGCTTACCTTTTCAAGCTCTGACATATTATCGCGGATAATTTGTGAAACGATGTAGTCCGCGATTTGTTCACATTGATTTTGCATGTTTTTCAGAGAAGAGGGGTTATCAATCGCATATGTAATCGACAGCTTGTATTGGTTGGTCCCTTGCAGATAATTGCATTTTATAGAGGTGCATATAAATATATCCGGATACATAGAGCTTTCTTTCAGATACAGTTTGATCCAATAATCCAGATCGATGTTCGTTGAAAAATACAGTTCGGTATAAATCTCTTTATTGGCGGTATAAAAAAGATCCCAAAGCTCAAAATCTTGCTTTAAAACCGAACTTGACGCACGATTGAGAATTTGTTTGGACTTATATGAATAGGGATCATTCAAATACGAAACGATCCTGGAGAGGATGGCGCAAATCTCCGCGCGGCTGCAAAAAGCCCAGGAATCCGCATAAAGTCCATCGCTCAATGAACGTCCCAGCAATAAGTATTCCCGATACAGAGCCAGGGAATATATATCGACTTCGTCCGAAAAGGGAGAGAGAATATCACAGGGGTTAATGTGTAAGGCCGATGCAATATAGTAAGACATTCTTTCCCGTGTAAGAGAACTGTCAAGCATTTCCGCACGGCATTCCTCTCGGGTCAGAATTCCATGGGTATATGCTGCATAAGCATAAGTATTCGCCCAATGGTTCTCCGGAAACAGCAAGCGGTACTGCACCGATGAAGTGTCAATATCCTCTTTATAAGATAAAGCGCACACGAGTGTTTTAATGAATTCGCCTAAGGTTACATTACGGTTGGGAAAATAATTTTGATCGGGACATCCGTGAATAATCCCAAGCTGAGTTAAATTCGCTAAATCTTGATAAAACCAGTCGGTTTCATATACGTCCTTTAAAGTGCGGACATCCACTGTGTTGTAGAGAAGATCTTCATTTTGATCCAGCTCTCCCAAGATAGGCTCAATTTTCGGATCTTCGTTGAGGGAATTTGCCTGATATGAAGGAACAGTCAAAGCGTTTGTGACAGAGGAAAGTAAACATACGACAGG
>CAKRMZ010000011.1 GCA_934365155.1 uncultured Eubacteriales bacterium
TTTCAAATTTGAGTTTTGTTCGTTGCTTTTTCTTTGTTCAGTTTTTTATGCACATTACTTCTTCTTTTTTGAATAATATTTTGCTTTTGAGTCACCCAAAAGGGTGGCTTGTTTTTTTAGAAATAGATCCGCGAGTCGCAAATTGCAGATCGGCAGGGGATCAATTTTATAAAAATTGTTGTCATTTTTGAAAAAAATCAGTATAAAAATAGAATTTTATGTTTTTTTATGAAATTTTATGATATACTATAGGCGGCATATATCAGTGAGTTGAGGCGAAGAAATGAAAATTAAAGCGGTTTTATTTGACATGGATGGAGTGCTGGTTGACTCCGAATATACAATGGCTTCTGCGGCAATTGCCGCACTGAAGGAATACGGTGTGTCGGCAAAACATGAGGATTTTGTTGATTTTATCGGCGCAGGTGAAGATAAGTTTGTCGGAGGTGTTGCTGAAAAATACGGAGTTCCTTATGTATTATCGATGAAGGATCGGGCATATGATATATACGGAAAAATGATTGCTGAGCAATCCATTGCTTTTGACGGTGTATTAGGGGTGTTTGAGGCTCTCCGCAAGATGGGAATCAAGATGGCGGTTTGCTCCAGCGCCGATGCGGTCAAAGTTCGATACAATCTTCGTTCTTTAGGACTTCATGCCGATTTTTTTGACGCTGTTTTAACCGGCAACGACGTTACCAGAAAAAAGCCGAGTCCCGATATTTTTCTATTGGCTGCGGAACGAATCGACGTTGAGCCGGAATATTGCTTGGTTGCCGAAGACGCGATTAACGGTATTATAGCGGCGCGCAATGCGGGAATGCATCATTTCGCCGTAACGACATCCTTTGATCGGGATACTCTTCGTTCCGAATGCGCACCGGATTTTATTTTTGATTCTATTACAGATATCGTATCTGTTGTACAAAAATTAAATACATATTAAAAGGATGAAGGAGATTATGAAGCAAAAACAACTTTTGCTCGGAATATTGACTGCTGCAGTGTTGTGCTGCTCCTGTTCAAATATTGCACAAAATCCTGTGGCTGCTCCGAGACTGAATTCAAAAAGCGCCGCGCCGAAAATGGATCCGTTGGCTACTTTGGATACTTCCAATATTGATATTGACGCTGTTCTCGGAAAAGAGCCCTGTATTATTGACCGTAAAGATAAAAAAGTATACAGTGCCGAGCAAGTTGCTGCGTTAGACGGAACGAAAAACGGATACGGCCAGGGATATAATGTGGATAGTGAAAACCGACCTACCGGAGCGATCTATCTGCAGAAAAAATACGATCAGTATGCGGTTCGCTTTATCTTGGAAAGCGGCAACAAAAATATTACATTGACATTTGACGAAGGCTATGAGAACGGATATACTTCCGTTATTTTAGATGTGTTGAAAGAAAAACATGTAAAAGGTGTTTTCTTTGTGACATACGATTATGTGAAGAGTCAGCCGGAGTTAGTACAGAGGATGATTGATGAGGGACATGTGGTCGGTAATCACAGTGTTCATCATTACTCCATGCCGACTTTGGATTATGAGAAATGCCGAACCGAAATTTTAGACTTACATCAATATGTTTTAGATAATTTCGGTTATAAAATGTATTTGTTCCGGCCGCCGATGGGTGAATATTCAGAAAAGACTTTGGCTATTACGGAATCACTCGGATATACTACCGTGCTTTGGAGTTTTGCTTATGCCGATTGGGATCCGGATGCGCAGCCCGAACGTTCAGCAGCTTTAAAACGCGTATGTGACTCTGCTCATGACGGGGCGATTTTCCTTTTGCATGCCGTATCCAAGACCAATACGGAAATTTTGGGCGAGGTAATTGATTCATTTCGTGCAGACGGATTTAGCCTGGATTTATATATTTGATAAAACCGATTAAACCGGTAAAACATTCATAACCGCTGTTTTTCAGCGGTTATGAATGTTTTTTTATGTCGGGATTGTCATAAATAAACGCAACAGGGCATATCTATGTACAAAATAGAGAGTGTGGATTTATGGAGGAACGAAAGAATGCAAAGCAGTTCAATATATCAAGATATAACGACTCGAACCGGCGGAAATATTTATATCGGAACGGTCGGACCGGTAAGAACGGGAAAATCAACATTTATTAAACGCTTTATGGAGGAATTTATCATTCCGGAAATAAAGAACGATTATGATCGGGAGCGGGCAAAGGATGAAATGCCCCAAAGCGGTGCGGGCAAGACCGTAATGACAACTGAACCTAAATTTGTACCGGACGAATCCTTGCAGATTCAAATCGGCGACAATATTTCATTTAAATGCCGGCTTGTAGATTGCGTTGGATATGTGGTGCCGGGAGCAATGGGACATGTCGAAAACGGAGAACCGCGCATGGTTCATACTCCGTGGTCCGATGAACCGATTCCGTTCGAGCAGGCGGCAGAAATCGGTACACGTAAGGTAATATGCGACCATTCTACAATCGGTATTATGGTAACAACCGATGGAACAATCGGAGAAATTCCCAGAGAAAATTATATTAATGCCGAACAGCGAGTCATTGAGGAATTGAAAGAGCAAAACAAGCCTTTTGTGATTGTACTGAATTCCGCGCAGCCGCAAAGCGCACAGGCAATTGCGCTTGCGGATCAGATGGAGCAGGACTATGGCGTGTCGGTGGCATTGGTGAGCTGCGCCGAATTGGATCGGACCGATATAGAACATATTTTGGAATTGGTGCTGAAAGAATTTCCGGTTTGTGAAATTACGGCCAATGTGCCCAAATGGGTGAATGCATTGGACGGAGAACATTGGCTGGTTCACTCGCTTCGGAATGAAATTTTGAGCTGTGCGGAAAATGTTCATAAAGTAGGAGATGTCGGAGGAGCCTTTGGAGATTTGCTGAAAGACGAGAATGTGATATCCGCTTCTGTTTCCGATATTGATATGGCAACGGGAAATGCCGTGGTTGATATTGCTTTGAAGGAAGACCTGTTTTTCCGCATTATCGGAGAGGCTACGGGCTTTGATATTGACAATGAGGAAAAACTGGTTGTTTTAATGAAGGAATTAGCGGATGTCAAGCGAAAATATGACAAGGTTTCAGCCGCTATTTTTGATGTCAATGAAAAGGGGTACGGAATTGTAACACCGGAAATCGATGACCTGAAATTGGAAGAACCCGAGATTGTGAAACAGTCTGGAGGATATGGTGTCAAACTGAGAGCGTCCGCTCCGTCTATTCATATGATCAGGGCCAATATCGAGACAGAGGTATCTCCGATTGTCGGAACAGAGCAACAGTCGGAGGAAATCGTCAAGTTCTTGCTGCATGAGTTTGAAGAAGATCCGCGCCGAATTTGGGAAACAGATATGTTTGGGAAGTCACTGCATGAGCTGGTGAACGAGGGGCTGAACAACAAACTTGCGCATATGCCGGAAGACGCACAGCAAAAGCTATCCGAGACTTTACAGCGGATTATCAACGAGGGCAGCGGCGGCCTGATTTGCATTCTGCTTTAATCTTATGAAAAGCGCACAAACCGATATCGGTTTGTGCGCTTTTTTTCTGCAATGCGTTATAGCATAAAAATGCTTGAATCAACGGTGAATTTGTAGTATAATATATTATTATATCAATTTACAGAGCAAATTGTTAAACAAAGGAATTAACAGCATGGAAATTTTAGAGCAACGTATTCAAAAGGACGGACGGTTGATCGGACAAGATATTATTAAAGTGGATAGCTTTTTGAATCATCAAATAGATCCGCAGCTGATGACTGCACTTGCTGCTGAAATTTATCGCCGTTTTGCTGACAGCGGCATTACCAAGGTCCTTACAATCGAGGCTTCCGGCATTGCCTTTGCTTTTCCGATTGCTTTGGCTTTCGGAGTTCCTCTGGTATTTGCCAAAAAATCAAAAACGCGTAACGTAAGTGATGATGCTTATGTAGCGGATGTGGATTCTTTTACGCATAATTGCACGAACACGATTCGCGTTTCCAAGGAGTATCTGAACGAAAATGACAGAGTATTAATTGCCGATGATTTCTTAGCGTTGGGAAATGCGGTTTGCGGACTTGAAAAGCTTGTTACGGCGGCCGGAGGCAAGGTGGTCGGGGTGGCGATTGCTGTGGAAAAGGGCTTTCAGGGCGGAGGCGATGCGTTGCGTGCAGCCGGAATGCGGGTCGAGTCATTGGCGATTATTGATTCGGTTGACCAGTCCGGAAAAATTAAGTTTCGCAGCGATGATTTTCTGCGTGACAAGAAGGAGTCCATGTAAAAGATATACAAAAATGCGGTTTTTAATTTGCGATATTTGACAGACTTTGTGCCTTGACAAATGACATCAAATGTTGTATTATATGTTATATAAACAAAATATTAAGATTTAAGTCATAATATTTTAAAATATGATGTCGATATATCACAAATGATTGGATTTGAAGTTTCTACCCGGCACCGCAAATGACCGGACTATCGATGTTTTGCTGACGATTATACATATGATTTTCGGCAAGCAGATACGGTGAGTGAAACTTTAGTTTCACTTTTTTGTTTTTTCGGATTTGATCTATCGGCTTTTTATTGTATCTCAGGTTGACCCGTATGGGCTGAGACACAATTTTTATTTGTTACAGTGCCGTAAGGCAGGTAAATATAAATTTAAAATATTTCGGAGGAATAACAATGAAAAAAATCCTTGCATTATTACTTGCATTGATTACACTTTTTGCATTGGTTTCTTGTGGAAACGAGAAAAAGCCGGATGATGAAAAGAGCAATATTAAGGTCGGCTTTATCTTTTTGCATGATGAAAACTCTACCTATGACTTGAACTTTATCAAAGCTGCTGACGAAGTCCGTGCGGCGCTTGGCTTCAGCGAAGATCAGTTCATTTACAAAACCAACGTTCCCGAAGGCAAAGAGTGCTTTGAAGAGGCAGAGGATCTTGTTGAGCAGGGATGTTCTATCATTTTTGCAGATAGTTTCGGCCATGAGGATTATATGATTGAGGCTGCTAAGAAGCACCCGACCGTTCAGTTCTGTCATGCAACCGGTACCAGAGCACATACAGAAGGACTTGATAACTATCACAACGCATTTGCTTCTATTTACGAAGGACGTTACCTTGCTGGTATCGCTGCCGGAATGAAGCTCAATGAAATGATTGCAGACGGCAAATTCAGTGCTGAAGACGCGAAAATCGGTTATGTCGGTGCATTTACCTATGCGGAAGTTGTATCCGGCTATACTTCCTTCTTCTTGGGCGCTCGTTCGGTTTGCCCCACCGTTACAATGGATGTAACATTTACCGGTAAATGGTATGATGAAACGGCTGAAAAAGAAGCTGCAAACAAATTGATTGCAACCAGAAACTGCAAGTTGATCAGCCAGCACGCAGACTCCATGGGAGCTCCGTCTGCATGCGAAGCCGCAAAGGTTCCGAACGTTTCTTATAATGGAAGCACCGTGGTAGCTTGCCCGAACACTTTCGTTGTTTCTTCCAGAATCAACTGGGCACCTTATTTCAAATATGCGATTGAATCCGTAATGAACAATCAGAAGATCGATACGGACTGGACCGGCACATTGGCTACATCGTCTGTTCTTTTGACCGATGTAAATGATAAAGCTGCTGCTGAAGGCACACAAAAAGCAATTGATGAAGCAAAAGCAAAATTGATTGCAGGTGAGTTAAACGTATTTGACGTGAATACCTTTACCGTAAAGGGTGAGAAATTAACTTCTTACATGGCAGATGTTGATACGGATAAAGATTATACCAAAGATACCGAAGTAATAGCAAACGGCGTATTCCAAGAATCCAAATTCCGTTCTGCTCCTTACTTTGATATTGAGATTGACGGCATTAATCTTCTTGACAGAAACTACGGCTGATAAGGTCAGCGTTGTATGTTTTTCGGGGGTGGGGCACATCAAGCGCCCCAGCCCCTATGTTTCTTTTTTACAGCGTTTAGGCATTATCCGATGAACAAATCGTTTTTTCAATTTTAACGGAGGTTACTCGTGAACGATACGATTGCGATTGAACTTAGAGGCGTAACCAAGAAATTCGGCAATGTTACCGCAAATAATAATGTGAATTTGAGTGTGCGAAAGGGAGAAATCCTGGCGATTCTCGGAGAAAACGGAAGCGGTAAAACAACGCTGATGAATATGATTTCAGGCATTTATTATCCGGATGAAGGCCAAATTTTTGTGGATGGAAAAGAAGTGGTGATCCGTTCACCGAAAGATGCCTTCCAGTATAAGATCGGAATGATTCATCAACATTTTAAATTGGTGGATGTTTTCAGTGCGACGGAGAACATTATTTTAGGAGTGCGGGACGGCAAACACCTGAATATAAAAGAGGCCACGGCGCGTGTACGGGCAATTACAGAGAAATACGGTTTTTTGATTGACCCTGAGAAGAAAATTTATGATATGTCCGTTTCGGAAAAGCAGACCGTAGAAATTATAAAGGTTCTTTACCGCGGCGCCGATATTTTGATTTTGGATGAACCGACTGCCGTACTGACTCCGCAGGAAACGGCACGTCTTTTTGATATTTTACGCCGTATGCGTGAGGATGGAAAATCGATTATTATTATTACCCATAAACTTCATGAGGTCCTTGCGCTGACAGACCGTGTATCCGTTCTTCGGAAGGGTGAATATATCGGTACGGTGAATACATCGGAGACTTCAGAAATTGAACTCACCGAGATGATGGTAGGTAAGAAAGTAACTTTAAATATTGAACGCACGGAACCGCAGGATCCGCAGGATCGTCTGACGGTTCAGGAAATTAACTGTGTGAACAGCGAGGGCCGTAAGGTACTTGACAACATTTCCTTCACGGTGCGTTCCGGCGAAATATTGGGAATTGCCGGTATTGCCGGAAGCGGACAGCGTGAGCTGCTTGAGGCAATTGCCGGGTTGCAGCATATTCAATCGGGTGAAATTTTATATAAGAATCCTCGGAATGAGGAAACTGTGAATTTGCGGCATAAAACCCCGTCACAGATTCGAGAACTGGGCGTTCGCTTGTCTTTTGTTCCGGAAGACCGCTTGGGAATGGGCCTGGTCGGAAATATGGATATTGTCGATAATATGATGCTCCGCAGTTATAAAAAGGGACACTCTCTGTTCCTGAACCGCAAAAAACCGCGGAGTCTCGCGGAGAATATTATTCGTAGTTTAGAGGTTGTAACGCCGAATGCGAATACTCCGGTTCGACGTCTGTCCGGAGGGAATGTACAGAAGGTATTGGTTGGACGCGAAATTGCCTCCAAGCCGACTGTGCTGATGGCGGCATATCCGGTGCGCGGCTTGGATATCAACTCCTCTTATACGATTTATAACCTTTTGACAAAGCAAAAAGAGAGCGGTGTTGCTGTTGTTTTTGTCGGAGAAGATTTGGATGTTTTAATTGAGCTTTGCGATCGGATTATGGTAATAAATTCCGGACGTATTGCCGGTATTGTGGACGGACGAACGGCTACAAAGGAAAAAATCGGTCTTATGATGACGTCTTTGCCGGACAATGCCAGTGAAATAAGGGGGCAGACAGCAAATGGACAATAATATAAAGACACCGGAGAGTGTACAGTCGCAGTCCAAAACGAAAAAGGTTCGTGAACCTTTGATTCATATTGTGAAAAGAGATGCGATGCCGTGGTATCAGTCCGCGCTGATTCGCACTGCCGCAATTGTTATTGCTTTGATCCTTTGTGCGGTTGTAACAATGCTTTTGACTCATAAGGATCCGATTAAGGTATATGCTACCATGATAAAGGGCGCATTCGGATCTCCCAATCGAATTTGGCGTTTGCTGCAAAGCTTATCCATGCTTCTTTGCATATCATTGGCTGTAACACCCGCTTTTAAAATGAGATTCTGGAATATCGGAGCGGAGGGACAAGTTCTCATCGGAGGCCTTGCGACCGCGGCGTGTATGATTTTGCTCGGCGGGAAAATACCGAACTGGAGTTTAATTATCATTATGGTAATTGCCAGTATGGTTGCCGGCGCAATTTGGGCAGTGATTCCTGCTGTTTTTAAGGCTTTTTGGAATACCAATGAAACCCTTTTCACATTAATGATGAACTATGTGGGAATTCAGTTGGTTTCTTATTTCTCGATGGTGTGGGAGGTTCCGAAGGGCTCCGGAAAAATCGGCATTATCAACCAGTCAACCAAAGACGGATGGTTGCCGATGATCGGTCAGTATGAATACCTGTTGAATATTTTAGTGGTTTTGGCTTTGACCGTCGGAATTTATGTTTATTTGCGCTTCAGCAAGCATGGTTATGAAATTTCCGTGGTCGGCGAAAGCGAAAATACAGCCAGATATATCGGTATTAATGTCAAAAAAGTAATCATCAGAACCATGTGCCTTTCCGGTGCGCTTTGCGGTATTGCCGGACTGCTTTTGGTCGGCGGTACCAATCACACCATTGCCACTACTACGGCGGATGGCCGAGGCTTCACGGCAATTATGGTATCATGGCTTGCGAAGTTTAATCCGATTTATATGATTTTTACATCGTTTTTGTTGGTGTTTCTTGAAAAAGGAGCCGGAGAAATTTCAACGGTATTCCGTTTAAATCAGTCTTTTTCCGATATTATTACCGGGATTATTCTGTTCTTTATTATCGGATGTGAGTTTTTTATTCATTATCAATTAAAAATTCATCGTCATCATAAGGAGGTAAAGTAAAATATGATTCCCGCAAGTATTATCATTACCTTCATTCAACGTGCGATTGCACAGGGCATTCCGATCCTTTTCGGTTCGACCGGAGAGATCCTTACGGAAAAATCGGGAAATTTGAACCTCGGTATTCCGGGTATTATGTATGTGGGCGGCATCAGCGGTGTAATCGGATCATTCCTTTATGAAGAATCCTTGCCGGCACGGGATGCAATCAATCCGTGGCTTGCTGTTTTAATTCCGCTGTTTTGCACTTTGTTAGGATCCCTTTTGATGGGATTGCTTTATTGCTTTTTGACCGTAACATTGCGGGCAAATCAGAATGTTACCGGTCTTGCCATGACGACCTTCGGTGTCGGATTCGGAAACTTTTTCGGCGCATCCATCGTTAAGCTGACGAAAAGTGAAATTCCCTCTGTCACTTTAACGAACACCAGTCAATTCTTTACAAAGTCTTTGCCGTTTGCTTCCAAATGCGGTTGGTTTGGAAATATATTTCTGTCCTATGGGTTTATGACGTATATAGCGGTCATTATTGCGATTGTTGCGGCAATTGTATTACGAAAAACACGGGTGGGCTTACATCTGCGTGCAGTGGGTGAAAATCCGGCTACCGCGGATGCAGCCGGAATCAATGTAAATCGCTATAAATATGTTTCTACCTGTGTCGGCAGCATGATAGCCGGACTCGGCGGCCTTTACTACGTTATGGATTATGCTAACGGCATATGGTCCAACGAAGGCTTCGGAGATCGTGGCTGGCTCGCGATTGCTTTGGTAATCTTTGCTGTTTGGCGTCCTGCGATCGGAATTTTCGGGTCTTTCCTTTTCGGAGGCCTGTATATTGTATATATTTATACCGGCTTGGCTCTCAGCACACAGGAATTATTTAAGATGTTGCCTTATCTTGTGACCATTGTTGTTTTGATTATTACCAGCATGAGAAAGAAAAAGGAGAATCAAGCTCCGGCAAGTCTTGGATTGCCTTATTTCAGAGAAGAACGCTGAATCGAATTTTTATAATGAAAAAAGATTGTCAAATTCATCGTACCCTTAAGGACAATAACTTATGAACACGGGCATTGCGAGGGCGAAGAATTCACCGAGATTAGTCTATGAAAGGCTTTTCTCGGTGTTTTTCTTTGTTTTTTAAGGGAAGAATGCCAAAATTCGTTGTGGCTGGATTCCTTGCAAAAATTTTCTAAATTTGTTGCTTCTATCGAGTTGTTCAATCACTTCCCGAGAGAAAATCAAGAATACCAAGCGATAATAAGCAAAAACGAAAAACGCTTTGACGGGTGTCGGGAAGCAGAGAGCCCGTAAAGCGACAGAACTAATACTGTTTGCAGCCGAGCAGCGCTGTTTTGATGTTTGATGATGTATTTAATTATATGTATTGCGTATGTTGACAGAAAAGAAAAATAAATATATAATGTACAAAAATACGGTTGTAAAAATCAACCGATGTATTAAGGAGATAAACTCTGTGAAAACTACACAAGGTATTTTTGTAAGATCGGTAGCTGCAGCGCTGTGCTTTATTATGATACTTTGCTCGGCCGCCTGCTCTTTCTCAAAGGAGCCCGGTGAAACAACCGAATCGCCGACACAATCTGAACAATCAAAACAAACCGAGCATCTGGAAAAAAAGGAACTTATGACAGAATTCAAATATTCCTTTAACTATACGGATTGGACTGTTCCGAAAACAGATGACGAGCCTTTCAAGGATATAAGCGAAATACCGTCCAACAGCGGAAAAATCGTTTATTTCAACATCGAAAACCGCGAGGCAACACCTATAAGTTACCAGCTTAAGCTTACAATGACCGAAGGTACGGCAGGAAGCGCAGAGTTTGGATACATCGCTCCCGTTCAGGCTGCGTACGAAACTTTAGGTTCCGCAGTCAGAAATATTATCGAATCAAAACCGCTTGATTCAGGATATGTTTTTTCAAACACTCTTGAAGCCAATAAATCCGTCACCGTTGCACTTGTGCTATATTGCGCAGCAGGCACTGCCGGTGCCGAAGCAAGGTTGAGCATTTCATATGACGCCGCTGCCGTTTCCGAATCAAATTAATCGCTGAAGGTTGCCGTCGAATCCCCCACAGAGTCGAAAACGGCATAACAAAAAAGAGCAGGCGAAAAGTCTGCTCTGCTTATAAAACCGCATAGAGACAGAAAAAATCGAGTGGTCATAAGATGCGTGAAAAGCCATTGAAAACCGCTTGAAACAAGGAAAACGGTGTAGCTCTCACGGGCTACACCGTTTTCCTGCATAGCAACTGTCATGTTAGAGTCGTACTCTAACATGACAGTCTTTTTTGTATTATTTGCATTAAGCGCGCTTTAATTTTGCGTAAGTGGCCATTAAACGTTTGGTGCCGCTTTTCTCAAAAGCAATTTCATACAGAATATCGGCTCCCATCTCTTTGACCGAGAGCACGGTTCCGACGCCGAATACCATATGAGAAACCCGGTCTCCGCATTCAAAACGCTCATAACCGGTTGTATGACCGATATTGCTCGAAATGTCAGAGCGTTTTAAGAAGGTATCGAGAGGAGCGGTATGCTTACTTCTCTTCGATTCTTTGTTTTTCTTGGGAGCGTCTTCGGAACTTTGAGCGGATTTGGTTTTCGGTGCATCGATATATACAAAATCATCGGGAATTTCCGATAAGAACTTGGATTGCGGATTGTATTGCGTTTTCCCGTACAGAAGGCGTTCCTTCGCGCAGGTGCAGAAGAGCTTCTCCCGTGCGCGGGTAATTGCTACATATGCTAAGCGGCGTTCTTCTTCAAGTTCTTCCGGAATGATTGCCGATTGCAAGCTCGGAAAAATCCCGTCCTCCATTCCGGGGAGAAAGATGACCGGGAATTCCAGCCCTTTTGCACTGTGAATTGTCATCATTGTAACGGCATTGGTATCTTCGGCATAATTATCAATGTCTGTCAGAAGAGAGATTTCCTCTAAAAATCCGGACAGTGTTGCTTCTTCGTTCTGCGCTTGATATTCTACTGCCGAAGAAATAAGCTCATTGATATTATCAACACGGGCGCTTTCGGAGGCACCCATATCCAACAGCATTTTTCGATAGCCGCTTTGCTCAATGGTTTTTTCAAACAGCACGGGCAAAGACTCCGTCTGTGCTGTTTCTTGCAGCGAACGAATCAGATGGGCGAAGTCCGTTAGTTTGACGACCGATTTGGAGAGCACCGGATATTCGGACGCATGCTCGATGATATCAAACATGCTCTTGTTATCATAAATTGCGAGCTGCTCCACTGCGCCGACCGTAGAGTCACCGATTTTTCGTTTCGGCTCGTTAATAATGCGTTTGAGACGCAAATTGTCGTTCGGGTTATTAATTACACATAGATAAGAGAGGATGTCTTTTACTTCTTTGCGATCGTAAAAACGCATACCTCCGAGCATACGGTAGGGGATTCCGCTTTTTGCAAATGTACTTTCAATTGCATTGGATTGCGCATTCGTACGATACAGAATGGCAAAATCGCTGTATTTTCTTTTTTCTCGGATGACCAAATCCATAATCTTATTAATGATAAAACGCGCCTCTTCGTTTTGGTTATCCAGTCTCCGTATATAGATTTTATCACCGTCCGGAGCCTCAGACCACAATTCCTTCCCGCGTCTTCCGAAATTATTGCGGATTAAGGCATTTGCGGCATTCAGCACATTTTTAGTGGAGCGGTAGTTTTGCTCTAATTTTATGGTGCGGAGTTTCGGATAAGCATCGTCGAAATGAAGGATGTTTTCGATAGTGGCTCCGCGGAATTTATAAATGGACTGGTCGTCATCGCCGACAACCATAATATTTTCGTGTTTTCCCACCAGTAATTTGGTTAATTCAAACTGTGCGTGATTGGTATCCTGATATTCGTCGATACAGACATAGCGGAAGTGCTTGCGATAATATTCACGCACTTCCTTTTGCGAATCCAACAGCCGAACGGTTTGCATAATAATATCGTCGAAATCAACTGCGTTGGCATCGCAGAGTTTCTTTTGATAAAGCTCGTACACCAATGCAATGCGGTGCAGGCGAAAATCGTTTTCGGCTATACTTGAGAATTCAGTTGGACTCTGCAAATTGTCCTTTGCACGGCTGATCATATTCATGATTTTTTTTACCGGCAGTTCTTTTTCATCAATATTGAGATTTTTAAGGCATTCCAAAATAATTTTTTTGGAATCGTCGGTATCATAGATGGTAAAGCCCGGCTGATATCCGATGAGTTCCCCAAAGCGACGCAGAATGCGTACACAAATGGAATGAAACGTTCCCGCCCAGATTTCGGAAGCCAAATCCTCACTTAATGTACGGCAAAGGCGCTCTTTGATTTCCTTGGCGGCTTTGTTGGTAAAGGTGATGGCAAGCATGGCCCACGGCGGGCAGGGACTTTGAGCAAAACGCTCTAAAAATGAGCCGAGCTCTTCCCGGGGAAGTGACTGCGCTTTTTTCATTTCATCGATATCGTCTTCCGAAACAGAATCCGGCACGGTTTGATCGTAATATGCATTACCGTATCGAATGATATAGGCAATTCGGTTGACAAGCACGGTTGTTTTTCCCGTACCGGCTCCGGCCAAAACCAAAAGCGGTCCGTTTGCCGTAAAAACCGCTTCCTGTTGTCTTTCATTTAATTCGGAAAAATATTGATGAAATAACGCTTGCTTTAAAAGAATATATTGCTGTGCGATTTCACCTTTATTGCAGTTGGACATTGGATAGACCTCCAAGTACGAAATGTGCGAATTGCACATAGAACTATAACTACATTATATCACATTTATCGACATTGTGCAATAAAAAATGTTCTTTTGCGGAAAAACGTCATTTGCGGAAAATAAAAGGCGCATTTTAAAATTTTTGCATTTTGAAACGTTTGGGTATGATTGATTGGATTGGAAACTGTCTATACTAAGATTATTAAAAGAAAGGGAGCATCAAGATGGGAACACAATGGATTCGAACGGATTTGGCAACGGAGCTTCGCACGGAGCATTTAAAGGAATTCTGCAAGGAAAAGGATGAGCAGATAAACGGTATTGACTATTCAGAAGAAACGGTGGATTCTTTTTATTGCAATACCATTCGTGTTACCAACCGAGAGGGCTCCGAGATTATCGGTAAGGAGATCGGGACCTATGTAACGGTTCGCAGCGGTGCAATTTGGCGCAGTCCGAGTAAGGATTTTTATTGTTGCACAGAATTGTTGGCAAAAAAAATTAAAATGTTGTCCTCTGAACTCGGATATCATTCCGGAACGGTTTTGGTTTGCGGATTGGGGAATAGAGAAATTACTCCCGATTCCATCGGACCGAACTGTGCTCGGCATATTATTGTGACCAGTCACTTAAAAAAACTGAACCCGAGACTGTATCAGGATATGGAAGTCGGCGACGTTGCGTCGCTGTCTCCGGGCGTACTCGGACAGACGGGTATGGAAAGTGCAAAACTGATTGAAGCAGCCGTGAATGTTATAAAACCGACGCTCGTAATCGCCGTGGATGCATTGGCGGCACGCGAAATTGAAAATTTGGCTACTACGGTACAGCTTTGCGATACGGGAGTATCACCGGGCTCGGGCGTCGGAAACCAACGGAATGAAATCTCCTATAAAACTTTGGGAGTTCCGGTTATTTGCATTGGTGTGCCTACCGTTGTAGATACGGCAACATTGGTATTTGATGCACTGGACCGCTCGGGACTTGCGGAGGATAGCAGTACTGCAAACGCTGTTTTAAAGTCATTGCAGCAAGATCGGTATTTTGTGTCTCCGAAAGAAATGGATAAAATTGCAGAGGAGCTCTCAACATTGATTGCCTATGCGATCAATCGCGCATTTCATCCGCAAATGTCTTTTGAAGAAATGGCAAGATGGTGAGATTTGAAGTTCTATTTCAAAAATCCGGCGCATATAATGATATAAAGCTTTATAGGTGTTAAAAATAGGATGCGGTTTATGGATTTGTTCCATTGCCTTATTACGGAGAATTTGAAATGAAAGAAAAGATTTATAAATATTATCGAAAAACCAGAGAATTATTTCAAAAATACAGCCATTCCGCTTTCACTTTGACGGTGCTTTTGGTATCGTTTTTGTTGGTTTCCTTTTCAACCTATGCCGGAATTTCCATGAGTGTACAGGCAATCGGCACTTCGAATTCTCTTCGGGAGAGGGCGTTTTTTATATTGACGACAGACAATGATTTGGTTGAGAACACAATGCAAAAAAGCGTCTATCTGAAGCGCAGCAAATATTTACCTCCCAAGGGTATGACAGAAGCCAAAACCGGGGAAGAGCAGGACGATTTTTTGACATCGTATATCGGAGATAAGCCATTGGCAGATGAGTATTATGAAAAGTGGAAAAATACTTTTTCCGGTGAGAAGATGACACCGGAGGATTTATATTATTTCGACGCGAGTTTAATTCCGCAGGGGGAAAATCCAATTATACCGATGGATATCAGCCGTACGCAAAACGGAGAACTTGCTTTATTAAACCAAACATCGTTTGACATTGATCCCAACCTTTATGCCGAGTCTGCGTATACTCCGCCTGAAGCAAGCGCAGAGGAGGGGCCATTGATTTTAATTTTACATACGCATGGTACAGAAGCTTTTTCCGAAGAAGGGGCAATATCGTATTCCGATGCGGAGGCCACGCGAAACCGGGATATTACACAGAATATTGTAGCTGTGGGTACGGTAATGAAGGAGGAGTTCGAGCGGGCCGGGCTCAGTGTGCTGCACTGCACGGAAATGTTTGATGCCGATTCATACAGCAGTGCTTATGACCGCGCGGCAGAGGCGATTCGGTCCTATATTGCGCAATATCCGACCATTCGCTATGTATTTGATGTCCATCGGGATTCTTTGCTTACCAGTGAAGGCGCTAAAATCCGTCCGGTTATTTTGGTGGACGGTGTTCCCGTGGCTCAGGTGATGAGCGTAGTGGGAACAGATGAAGCGGGAAGCGGACACACGGGGTGGCGGGATAACTTTGCTTTATCCGTCAAGCTGCAAATTCGTTTGATGCAGGAATATCCCAATATTGCCCGTCCGATTAATATTCGAAGCGCTTCGTTCAATGAACAGTATACCAAGGGTTCTCTCTTGCTGGAAATCGGTTCCTGCGGCAATACCTTGGCAGAGGCCAAAATGGCAGGACTTTATATGGCAAGGACGATTTCAGAGTTGATTCTCAGTGGACGAAATTGAAAAGCCTCTTTACTTTGCCGATAAAATGTATTACAATGTTATCATGATAAAATACAAGTGAGGCTTTTATGAAAAGTAAATTCAAGGATGATAAAATCGATTTTCTGTTTCAGGCCATTCTTTCGTTGGAAAATATAGAAGAATGTTATGATTTCTTTGAGGATCTGTGTACAATTGCCGAAATTCAAGAGATGTCCAAACGGGTATATGCCGCAAAATTGTTGCGTGATAATTATGTCTATTCCGATATCGTTGAAAAAACCGGTCTCAGCACGGCAACAATCAGTCGGGTGAACCGCTGTTTAAAATACGGTTCCGACGGATATACGCGCGTTTTGGATCGTTTGCTTGCTTCCGATGAGGCGACAAAACAATGAGTATTATGTCCGCGTTTGCTAAATATTACGATTTGTTGCTTGACGGAGTTGACTATCCGAAAATTGCGGATTTTATAGAGTGCATGATTCGAAAATATGCGCCGACCGCACGGAACATTGTTGACGTTTCCTGCGGAACGGGGACGCTTGCGGTGGAGCTTGCCGGACGCGGATATGACGTTACGGCCTCGGATATTTCCGACGA
Source organism: uncultured Eubacteriales bacterium (assembly GCA_934365155.1). GTDB lineage: Bacteria > Bacillota > Clostridia > Oscillospirales > CAG-272 > RGIG8399. The sequence continues at coordinate 16,557 of CAKRMZ010000011.1, forward strand.
TATGCTTTCCTTAGCCTTTGATAAGGCACAGAAAGCCAAGGCGAAAATTTTGTTTTTAAACCAGAACATGAGGGATCTTACGCTGTCGGTGCAGACGGATGTGATCATTTCTACTTTGGACAGCACCAATTGCCTGATCGGAAGCGGCGATATCGATCGCTATTTTTATTCGGTATCTCAAAATTTAGTGCCGGGCGGACTGTTTATTTTTGATGTGAACACCGAATATCAGTTTGAACAAATTTATGCCGATAATGATTATGTACTGGAAGCGGACGGTGTGATGCTTGCTTGGCGAAATTTTTATGATTCCAAGCAGCGAAAATGCCATTTTGATTTGAGCTTTTTTTGCAAGGAGGAAGACGGTCGCTATACGCGAATTGATGAATATCAATGCGAACGGCTTTATTCCGACCGCTTCTTAAAGGCAACGCTTCGAAAATACGGTTTTGATCAGATTGAAATTTTCTCGGATCTTAACGGGAGCGGTGTCGGAACTGCGGACCGAAGACATTATTTTGTAGCGAAAAAGAACTGTGAAAAGTGAGTTTTTCACAGTTCTTTTGTTTTTTTAAAACGACCGAAATTTTGTTTTGTTATAGAGCGCGTTCGAAGCCAGCTTGTTTAGGACTTTTTAAAATCAAAAAAAGCATAATTTTTCTATTGACAAAACTTTCAAAACATGGTATGCTATTTAAGCAGTCGCGAAAACGACTTAAAATATAATATTATTTGTGCGGGTGTAGTTCAATGGTAGAATTCCAGCCTTCCAAGCTGGTCGCGTGGGTTCGATTCCCATCACCCGCTCCATTTTGTGCCTTTAGCTCAGCTGGATAGAGCAACTGCCTTCTAAGCAGTAGGTCGAGGGTTCGAGCCCCCCAAGGCACGCCACGTGGTGGGTATAGCTCAGTTGGTTAGAGCGTCAGGTTGTGGCCCTGAAGGCCGACGGTTCGACCCCGTTTACTCACCCCATAACACCCCGCTTATATAAAGCGGAGGAATAAAAAGACGGATTCTTATACGAATCCGTCTTTTATTTTTTATTTTATGCGTCATACTTTTTCCAAAAATCGAGGAGTACCGCCTCATATTTTTCTTTTTCAAAATAATAACTCATGGCGTGTCCCGCTCCTGGCACTACGAATAAGGTTTTCGGTCCGGCACATGCCTTATAATTTTGAAAACTCATTTCCAAAGGAACAAAGTGATCGTCTGAACCATGAATCAGCATGACCGGAACGGTGCAAGACTTTAAGGCTTCGATCGTTGAATAATCGCTTGCACCCATTTGTATTTTGCGTCGGCAAAGCTGATTGGCAAGTATTCCTTTGAGAGCAAAACTGATATGCAGGTTTTTATTGGCTACATGCTTCCATATTGCGTAGGGAGAAGTGAATCCGCAGTCGGCAATCACTCCGTGGACATTTTCCGGAAGCGGAAGTCCCGTTGTCATTAAAACGGTTGTAGCACCCATCGATACACCGCAAAGATATATCGGAAGTTTGCTGTCGCAGCGGCTGTTTACCCAATCAATCCATTTCAGGCAATCGTATCGCTCTATCATACCAAAGCCCATATAATTTCCGCCGCTGTTATTCTGGCCGCGTTGCTCTGCAAAAAGCACGCTGCAATTGTGGGAAAACCAAAATTCGGAAATCATTCCGAAATCTTTTGCAAAAGAGGAACGCCAGCCGTGCATTGCAATAATCACCCGTTTTGCGTCGGGGCAAGGGAACCAATGCCCGATCAGTTTTTGATTGTCATAGCTTATAATGTCTACAATTTCATGTTCCTTTTGCAATAGGTTTTGAGCAGACTCTTTTAATGCACCGGAAAAACCGTTATCGCCTGCCGAGCCTGCAATTTTTCTTCCGGTCTTTTGAATACGCTTCGGTGCTTCACGGTCCAGTGCGATTTTGACTAAGTTCTTTGTAACAGTATAAGATGACATTATGGCTAACGCTGCCGCAGTGCCGCACACTCCGGCTATCATCATTTTTGAATTTGATTTCATTTTTTGGCTCTCCTTGGTATTCAATCGTTTTTCTCATATATCGAATTTTCAGCCGAGTATTGCAATGAGACAGGCAATCACTGCAGCGGGAACCGCACTTCCGCCGATCAGTTGCCATAAGCTGTGCCGTTTTGTTTTTAGGCTGGCGATATATACAAGTGCAATGAGACAAGCTCCCACGGTCGCCTGTATATACAGGCCGAAGTGAATTAAAAGCAGAACGGGACCTGTGATTCCGCAGGCATGCCCGCTGATTTTTAAACGGAATATGCGATTAAACAGAAATATGATTAAACCGGATATAAAATATTCTAAGACGATAATCCAAAGTTCGGGGGAAGACGCAAAAAATAAATTGAGAATACAGCAGAAGATATATCCGAGCACCGCAAAAATAATGGCAAGCATCCGCTGACCGCTTCGCCCTTTATCACGAAAGGCTTTAAAATATCGCTGCATCGGGTATGCTAAAACAGGGAATACGCCGATAAAAAACATGCAGTATGCCCATTGTCCGATCCCCGAAAAGACATCAAAGCGATGGATGAACATGCATATCAAGAAAATCATTGCGATCAATGGTGCCATGGTAAGTTTACGAATTGCCATAAAAAACTTGTCTTTTTCCATAGTATGGACTCCGTTTCCGTATCTATACATCTTCTTGCTCTGTTATGTCAGTTTGTATGGCTTTGTGAATTGCTTCCATTCGTCTGTCCAAATCTGCACTGATCTCAGCACATTCATACAGTTCTTTTTCCATTTGCTTTGCCAAGGAAATATCTTTTTTATATCGAATCTTATGCTCGAGACTTGCCCACCAATCCATTGAAATGGTTCGAAACTGAACCTCAACCTTCATGGTCTTTTTTTCATTATGTAAGAAAATGGGAATTTCAACGATTAAATGCAGACTGCGGTATCCGTTTTCTTTGTGATTTTGAATATAGTCTTTTTTCTGAACCAGATGAATATCATCCTGTTTCAAGAATGCCTCGGACAATCGGTAAATGTCGGAGGGAAATGAGCATATGACACGCACGCCGGCAATGTCATAAATGTTTTCTTCAATGCTTTCCACGGTAACCGGAAGATTTTTGCGTTCTAATTTTTCCAAAATGCTTTCCGGAGATTTCAGCCTGGATTTTATGCTTTCAATCGGATTGCGGTCGTATTGAAGGGACAGCTCTTCATTCAGCACATTGAACTTTGTTGTCACTTCCATAATGGCACAACGGTAATATGCCATCAGCTCCCGATAGGGTTGCGCATAATTCCGCGCAAATTGCTTTACTTTACCGCCCGCCAGGCGAGAGAGCAATATTTGCTCAAGATTCTGCTTGCTTTGAAATTCCGGCAATATCATGGGACTCCTCCGGTTTATATTCTTCATATCTTGTTGCGGCGATTTTGGATCTCCGCAGCGGTCGGGCTCGCATATAACAGGATAATCACTGCTTTCGGATACGTTGATTATTCCATACATTGTTATTTTTCGGTATAGTCTACCTCAATCTCATTCGGATACTGATTCCGAACGATTTTAACGGCGGTAATCATGGTACTGAAATTTAAAATTCCGTCCCAAATGAAAGAAACACCTAATAGCCGCATCATTATTTGCACACTTTGTGCCGGGCAGAAAATCAGAGCAATTCCGAGCAGACCGGTAAGGATGGCTGCAATTAGTATCATCCACCATTTTTCTATTCCGAAAGGTCTGGCATCAAGTGCAATTTGTATCTTAAATAAGCTGTTGATAAGAATCAAAATGCCGAATACAGTGCAAAAGAATGAAAAGGTGCTTTCCGAATAAAAAAGCAGACTTCCTCCGACTGCTATCAGCAATATTCCGGAAACCAAATCATTCTCAAAGGCTAAGCGAAAAAGGTCTTTGGAAAAATAGCCGATCAGTTTAATAATTCCAAATGATATCAGAAGTATTCCGCAAAGAATTCCGGTAAGACGAATTGAAATTTCCGGGTACAGCACTAAAAGTGTCCCCATCATACAAAGCAGTACAGAAACCATAATATAGCCGATCTTTGCGGCTTTCATCGGTGCAATCGAACGCATAGTAGTTTTCTCCTTTTGAAATATAATCCCTTTGATGTCTTTAGTATACGGCATGTTGCATATTTTAAAAATGGTTATTAAAGGCATTTTGTTGCAAATTTGGACATTTCACAAAAAGTGATGAAAAATGGCACACTTTTGTTGTTTTATCCCAAAAACCCTAAAATAAAGAAGAGATCAAAAAACGGGATCGGTAATTTTACCGATCCCGTATAAATTAAACCGCATTGTTTAAACTTCTTTCAATTACTTCATTGATCATTCCTTGGCGCAGCACACATACACGGTGTATGGAAAATGCAATGTCCTCTTTCATCCCGGAAATGAGCCATTGCATAATCATTCCGAAGCACTCTCCCCGATATAAGGTTACAATAATTTCTCGATCTTCAGGGCTTACCGGCCGTCCGTCGATTAACGATTCTATGTAACGGCGAACGACATTGTCGCACAGTTTTAAAAGATATTTTTCATAGATATCACTTCTAAGCGAACGGTAAACATGCAGAATGATTTTTTTGTTGTCCAAAACATATTGAACAACTAAATTCAGGCACTCCTCCATAGAAGAAAAGCCTTTGCACTGCTCTATGATGCGCTGTGTGCTGTCGGCAATAATCTCTTCAAAAAGTGCGGGAATATCTTGATAATGATAGTAAAAAGACTTGCGGTTAATTCCGCAGTTTTCAACGATCATTTTTACGCTTATTTCATTGAAAGGCATTTCCTCAAGCAGTTTGATAAAACTGGCTTTGATATGCTGTTTTGTGAAATTAGCCACTCCTATAACCTCCTCAAGATCAATTATTTTTGTAAATAAATTCAGGTCTGCAAAAATAAAGATGCTTTTGTGACAGTTTGCAAAACATCAAGGATTATTCGAAGGGGTGTTTTTTGCCGCCGTAAAGGCTTTGGGAAGAGGATGACAATCTTTGATTAACGGAGATGGAATGCCGAAAATTTTTAATTTGCGCTCTCTGCCGTTAACGCTACCGTTATCGGCAGATCATTTTGCAAAATTCAAATTAAAGAGTATAAACGGCGCGGCTGCCGCCGATTAATTTCGGTCGGGTTCTTGCGCAGATAATGTTGGCTTTGCCGATCTTTGAAACGGAAAGACGTACGGGAACTGCTACATGCCGCAGATGCATTCCGATTAATGTGCCGCCGATATCGATTCCGGCGTCAGCCTTAATGAATTCAACCACGCAAGGATCTTGAAAGGAATTGTATGCTGTGGTAGCAAACGAGCCGCCCGCTTTTTTTTGGGGAATGACGCTCACAATTTCAAATCCCTTTTCCTCGGCAACCTTTCTTTCAATGACGATTGCACGGTTCAAATGCTCGCAACACTGAGCGGCGAGTGAAATTTCGTGCTCCAAGCAGACCGGATAAATTCCTTCAAAAGCAGCCTTGGCTGCATTGATATCTGAATTTTTTCCGATTGTTTCGCCGATGATCTCGCTGGAAGAGCATCCGATCACCAATATATCGCCCTTTTTGAGTTGAGCTGCCGATATTAATTCACATACTGCCGTATAGGCTTGTTTTTTAATTTCATCATACATAAAACGAATCACTCCTTTGACCTTATGGAAAGAAACAGGCAAATAATTTTATGGAATTTATCGAATAAAATTATTATAATTTATATTATATAGAATTATAACAGCTTTTGGTCGAATTTTCAATCCGAATTGTATTTTTTATTTGTTTTTTGAGCTCCGCATGCATCACTTGCAAAACAAAAAATGAAATCAACTGCAAGCAATGGGGCGGAGTTAATTTTTGGAACAAAATTAGTTTTATTGACGAAATTTGAATTTTGTGATAAAATAAACAAAAAGAAGTGACAAATTTGTATGTTACGAAATGGGAACAGTATTTTCCGGATTTTAAAACACAATGACATGTTTGACCGGAGAATTGGGGCGTATGATGAAGCATGTTTTTGTTTTGAATCCGGCTGCCGGGCAGGGGAATGCAATCCATGACTATAAAAATCAAATTATGGATTGTGCCCGAAGTTTGAACTGTGACTTTGATGTGTATATTACCCAAGGCGTTGCAGATGCTAAGAATTTTGTGGCAGCTTACGATCAGCACGATGAATATTGCCGGTATTATGCCTGCGGCGGTGACGGCACTCTGCACGAGGTGATTAACGGGGCTTTCGGCAAGCCGCACTGTGAAGTTGCGGTGATTCCCTCCGGAACCGGAAATGATTTCATTCGAAACTTTACAAACAGCAAAAATTTTTCCGATATTGAACGGCAAATTCAAGGGGAATCGATTCTGATTGATTTGATTCGGTATAACCATGGTTATGCGGTCAATATGGTTAATATAGGATACGATTGCCGCGTGGTTGCACGCTCTGCCAAATTAAAGCAATATCCGCTTATTTCCGGGACTATGGCATATATTTCGGGGGTGGCGATAGAGCTTTTCAAAAAATTCGGAGATCAGATGGAGCTGATTTTTGACAACGGACAGATGCTTTCCGATCAATATCTTCTGTGCTCGGTTGCAAACGGTGCCTTTTGCGGCGGCGGCTTTTGCTCGTCATCCGAAGCTTCTGTTACCGATGGCTTCTTGGATGTTAACGTTATAAAGAAAATGTCAAGAGGGCGATTTTTATCCTTGCTCGGTGACTATAAGAAAGGAAATTTATATTACTCAAACAAATCCCAGGGCGTGTTTGATTATATCCGTTGCCGTGAAGTTCGAATCAGGCAGAAAAGCAAGTCGTTGTTTTGCATTGACGGCGAAATTTATAGCCAGGACGAATTGACTTTTTCGGTGGAACCCCAAGCTATTCGGTTTTGTATTCCGTACGGTAGCTTTTTGCTGAGTGAAGCTTCTGCTTCCGATCCGGTGAAACTTGAGAATTCAAAACAGAGAGTGACTGTTGAGTGAAAAATGTGTGATTTCGATCGACATATTACAGTTTATTCATAAAATGTACATATATTTTTAACAATATTGAGGCGGTTTCATATATAATAATAGACGAATACAGCAAAAAAATGTGAAATATGTTGAAAAAATTAAATATTTTACAGATAAAAATATATAAAAAGAAAGGAAGCTTTTTGCGGGTCAAAAGCAAAGTTTGGGGATATGGGAACAAAAATACTGGTTATTGATGATGATGTCAATATTTGTGAAATGCTCCGTCTTTATTTGGAGAATGAAGGCTATGAAGTAAAAACCGCAAATGACGGCGCCGAAGGTGTTGTTTATTTTAAATTATATGAGCCGGATCTTGTGCTGCTCGATATTATGCTTCCGCGCAAGGACGGATGGCAGGTTTGCCGTGAGATCCGTGAGGTGTCCTCGAAACCAATTATTATGATTACTGCCAAGGGTGAAGTTTTTGATAAGGTATTAGGCTTAGAGCTCGGTGCAGATGATTTTATGGTAAAGCCCTTGGAGCTGAAAGAGCTTTCCGTGCGCATTAAAGCCGTGCTCCGCCGTTGCAGCAATCACGGTACGCAAAACAATGATGAAGTTATTAAATATGATAATATTGAGATCAGCCTGCAGAAGTATGAATTGAAACTGAAAGGTAAATCGGTCAGTGTTCCGCCGAAGGAACTTGAACTTTTATATTTTTTGGCTTCAAATTCCAATCGTGTATTTACAAGGGATCAGCTTCTTGATAAAGTATGGGGCTTCGACTATTTGGGAGATTCCAGAACGGTTGATGTTCATGTAAAGCGCCTGCGTGAGAAATTGGAGGGTGTCAGCGATCAGTGGGCTTTGAAAACCGTATGGGGCGTCGGATATAAATTTGAAGTTTTTCAATGAGCCTGCCCCGATATAAGAAGCAAAGAAGCAGAGCGCGCATGACACGTTCTGCTTCTTTCCTTTTTTGAAGCTCTGTTTTGGGATTGCAATAGCCGGGCAGAGCGGCGCATATGTCTGCATGAAAAGGAGCCTTTATGTTTAAAAGTGTTTATTCAAAATATATTGCGGTGTTTCTCTCAATTGTTTTAATCGGGTTTTTAACTTTGGCTTTGATTTTGACCTCCCTGATTGCCAGTTATTCCACGAATTCCAAACGGGAGCAAATACTGAATAATACCAAAATGCTTTCGGAATATATACAGAACAACTTTAAAAAAAATAATATTCAGGATTTTAACCAATATATTTTTTATCAGAAAGAAAATCTTCGGGATATTATGAATATGCTTTCTGCCGATAATGAGGAGAGCATTGTGTTGGTTTGCGCCGAGGATGGCTCGGTGTTGCTGTCTAACGCTTGGGATGATTATTATAAAAAAAGCGTGGGAACATCCGTTGCAAATGATATTATCCATGACGATTCCTTTTTAAAACTCACGGATCTTAACGGACTTCTTGAAAAAAGAAATTTGGTGTCCGGCAATAAACTTGTGAATACGCGCGGAGAAACCATAGGAGTTTTGTTGGTTTGTTCGGCTTCTACAAGACTTGAGGGACTAATTGATAATATGAACCGGGTAATTCTGATAGCTACTGTTTGGGTAATGCTTGCTACAGTTGTTGTCGTTTATTTTATCAGTCGCCGTATCGTATATCCGCTGAAACAAATGAGTGAGGCTGCGAAAAGTTTCTCATTGGGGAAATTTGACGTTCGCGTGCCGGTGCACGGAAATAATGAAGTGGCAGAGCTTGCAATAGCATTTAATAACATGGCGGCGTCTTTATCGGAAATTGAGGAGATGCGACGTTCGTTTTTGGCGAATGTTTCCCATGAACTTCGCACGCCGATGACGTCAATTTCGGGATTCATCGACGGTATGCTTTGCGGCGCGATCCCGAAAGAAAATTTTGACCATTATCTTCGGATTATTTCCGATGAGGTAAAAAGACTTTCCCGGCTGATTTCCTGTTTGCTGGATATTACCAGAATGCAGGCCGGTGAACGTAAAATTGTGTTTTCGGTGTTTGATATTTGCGAAACGGCAAGGCAGATATTAATTTCGTTTGAACAAAAAATCGAAGCGAAACATTTGAACGTAGAATTTGTCTGCGACAAAGACAATACGTACGTTTCTGCGGATAAAGATGCTATTTATCAGGTTATCTATAATCTTTGCGATAATGCCATTAAATTTTCAAAAGAAAACGGACTTTTTAAAATTTCGATTGTTATTAAAGATAAAAAAGTGTATTTTTCGGTTTACAACGAGGGAGTCGGAATCGGAGAAAAAGATCTTCCTTTTGTTTTTGACCGCTTCTATAAAACGGATAAAAGTCATGGCTTGGATAAGAGCGGAGTCGGCCTTGGACTGTATATTGTCAAAACGATTGTCGATGCGCACAACGAGGAAATATGGGTGCGCTCCAAGTACGGAGAATACTGTGAATTCGTATTTACGGTAGAGTATGCACGGCTTCCCGCAAAGTCCAATGAATTCGTCCGATAATCCGGATTTTTTGCAATAATGCAACAAACGATACACGATTTGTTAAAAAAAAGATGGTATCATAATATCGGTGTGAGAATAAATTTTTATATGTTTGGAAGGCTTTTTTATGCAGGATGATTTGAATCTTTCCGATTCTGATGGTTTAAAATCTCAAAATGCAGAGGTTGAAAATTCGGACATGTTGCATCATGAGCAATCCGAGGAGTCAAGCTTCGGCGGATTTCAGGGCAAATGGACGTATGAGAAATGTATGCGGACGAGGGCAAAGGGCCGCCGTATGCATAAATTGGTGTTATTATTGTCTGTATTTTTGATTTTCGGTATCATTGTAGCATTTTCCGTGGTAATGTTTTCCCGCGAGGGATCTTTGGAAACTCCGTTGCCGAATACCGATGAATATTTGACACAGCCCGCGGAGAACGGCGGTGTTCTAAAAACAGAGATTCAAGAGAATACCGAAGCAGTCGGGCGCGGTACCCAAGAGGTGACCGAACCTGCGCCGAATACGACGGATGTATCGTTTTTCACGGTCGATGTGATCTCAAGCGGAAATGCATCGCCTCCGAAGAAATTAGATATTGATGAGTTGAAGGCGGAAATCGCGCCCTCTATGGTGGATCTTCAGATATCGCAGAATAACTATATTACTTATGCAAACGGTATTATCATTTCTTCAAGCGGATATGTGCTTGCGGATTATTCCTCGCTTTGCGATGCTTCCTGGATGCGGGCGATCCTTTTTGACGGAAGTGAATGCGATGTATATATGGTGGGCTTTGATAAACAGCAAGGGATTGCCGTTTTAAAAATGGCCGGTGAGAACTTTAAGGTTATGCCGATGACGTCTTCGTCAGAACTGCAAAATGACAGTGATGCCGGTGTGTTGCTAAGACCCGAGGCAAAACAAGACCCCGTATATTTGGAGGCATTGCTTGATTTCTTTTCAACGGAGAGTGGAAAACAGGGAGATCTTCAGATCTCGTCGGATGTTGTGTATACAGATGCATGTTTTTCGGGTTGCCCGGTGGTCGATGCCAACGGAAAAGCGGTTGCGATGATGGTTCAAAATGATGCATCGGAGCCTAATGGGACCGGTACTGCATTGCTGTTAGACAATCTGATGCCCTATGTGAATCAGATCATTTTGAATGAGCAGACCGAATGTCATCAGTATAGTAACATTGCCGTTGAAATTTTCGGTTTTATCGGAATTGATCTGTCGGAGGAAGAGGTAAAGCTATACCGCCTCCCGTACGGCGTATATGTATCATCGGTGAATCCGGATTCCAATGCGTATTCCGCCGGTCTTCGTTCCAATGATATTATTGTGGGTCTGAATCAGGCTCCGATTATATGTGTCGGTGATTTGATTAAATATGAGACTTACTGCCCTCCGGAGGGAACAATAACCATTACGGTCTATCGGGGATGCTCTTATTTGAACATTATTTTTCGAACCGATGCATGTGAGACGGATGCTTAAAACGCACGCGATGTGCAAAAGATGGTTCGGCGAAAATTTTCAAAATTGAATCAAACGCGTGAATTATTGATGCAATCAACGGCTCAATAACAGCGCGTTTTTTATGTGAAAAAAGAATATCAAGTTGATTTTTATGTCGGAATATAGTATAATTGTCCTCATAATGAAGCACTTTACGGAGAAACATTCAAAATTTATTACCGCATTTATCGTGAAAATGTTCGATTCTGCCGGAGCTTTCTGTCAGCACAGCAGAAAAATTATCGCATATACTGTCAGAAAATATAAATTTTCGATCGATGGATTAAGTACGGATATCCGCGGATAAAATATGAAAATCAGGAAATTACGGGATATCACAGAGCAGACGATGGGGCATTGTTAGGATACTATGAGAGGGAATAAATGACTTGGAGGGCAAAGAGAGATATGCAAAACCGAAATGTTGTTGACAATATCGAACGGGTCGAAGAGGCACTGAAAAAACTGAGAAAAGCACAGGCGGAGTACGGAAAATACGGACAGGAAAAAGTCGATAAAATTTTCAAAGCCGCTGCTTGTGCCGCGAACCGTGCAAGAATTCAATTGGCGAAAATGGCGGTGGAAGAGACCGGGATGGGCGTTGTAGAGGATAAGGTGATCAAGAATCACTATGCATCGGAATACATTTACAATGCGTATCGCGGAGTGAAAACCTGCGGGGTGATTGAGGAGGACTCGGCCTACGGAATTAAAAAAATCGCAGAGCCCTTGGGGGTTATTGCGGCCGTAATTCCGACAACAAATCCGACATCTACCGCAATATTCAAATGTCTGATTGCATTAAAAACCCGCAACGGTATTATTATATCACCGCACCCGAGAGCAAAGCATTCAACGATTGAAGCTGCTAAAATTGTGCTTGAGGCTGCAATGGAAGCCGGTGCGCCGAAGGATATTATCCAATGGATTGATGAGCCGAGCCTTGAAATTACGAATTTAGTGATGAAAGAAGCCGATACAATATTGGCCACCGGCGGCCCGGGAATGGTAAAAGCCGCTTATTCCAGCGGAAAACCTGCTTTGGGAGTCGGCCCCGGAAACACACCGGCCATTATTGATGAGAGCGCAGATGTAGTGCTTGCCGTCAATTCGATCATTCATTCCAAAACCTTTGATAACGGAATGATCTGCGCGTCGGAACAGTCTGTGATTGTAGAGGCACCGGTTTACGAAGCGGTAAAAAATGAATTTGCCAATCGCGGCTGCTATTTCCTGAGTGAGGATGAAAAGAAAAAGGTCCGCAAGACGATTATTATTAACGGAGCTTTGAATTCAAAAATTGTAGGACAGCGTGCCGCACGGATCGCAGAACTTGCCGGAATTACGGTGCCTGCCGATACGAAGATTCTGATCGGCGAGGTGGAACGGGTAGATATCGGCGAGGAATTTGCCCATGAGAAGCTTTCGCCGGTGTTGGCAATGTATCGTGCGGAAAATTACGAGGATGCTTTGGATAAAGCGGAGCATTTGATTGCAGACGGCGGTTACGGACATACGTCATCCATCTATCTGGATGCCGTGCGTGAAAAAGAAAAACTGCAGCAGTTTGAAGAGCGAATGAAGACCTGCCGTATTTTAGTCAACACGCCCTCCTCCCAAGGCGGTATCGGAGATTTGTATAATTTTAAGCTTGCACCGTCTTTGACTTTGGGATGCGGTTCCTGGGGCGGAAACAGCGTGAGCGAAAATGTGGGCATCAAACATTTGTTGAACATTAAAACCGTTGCGGAAAGGAGAGAAAATATGCTGTGGTTCCGTGCGCCGCAAAAGGTGTATATCAAAAAAGGCTGCTTGCCGGTAGCATTATCGGAATTAAAGGATGTAATGGGCAAAAAACGTGCATTTATCGTTACGGATCAGTTTTTATATCAAAACGGATATACAAAGCCCATCAGCGATAAATTGGATGAACTCGGAATTGTGCATACGACATACTCAAACGTAGCACCGGATCCGACCCTTGCCTGTGCCAAAGAAGGCATGACGCAAATGCGAGCTTTTGAGCCGGATTGCATCATTGCTTTGGGCGGCGGATCGGCAATGGATGCCGGCAAGATTATGTGGATGATGTACGAGCATCCGGAAGCTGATTTTATGGACATGGCCATGCGGTTTATGGACATTCGCAAGAGAATCTATACTTTCCCGAAAATGGGTGAAAAAGCTTATTTTATCGCAATACCGACATCGGCGGGAACCGGTTCGGAGGTGACGCCGTTTGCGGTGATTACCGATGAAAAGAGCGGAATTAAATATCCGTTGGCGGATTACGAATTGCTCCCGAATATGGCGATTATTGATACGGATTTTCATATGAGTGCTCCCAAAGGCCTGACGGCAGCCTCCGGAATTGATGCGGTTACACATGCACTGGAGGCATATGCATCGCTGATGGCAACGGAGTATACCGACAGTCTGGCAATCGGTGCATTAAAGGTCATCTTTGAATATCTGCCGAGAGCATACGATGACGGAACGCATGATGTGGAAGCCAGAGAAAAGATGGCGAATGCGGCGACTATGGCAGGTATGGCTTTTGCCAATGCATTTCTCGGCGTATGCCATTCCATGGCACATAAATTGGGGGCATTCCATCATTTGCCGCACGGAGTGGCCAATGCTTTGATGATCGGAGAGGTATTGCGCTTCAATGCTGCGGAGAAGCCGGTAAAAATGGGAACATTTTCTCAGTATGCGTATCCGCATACGCTGCGCAGATATGCCGAGGTGGCAGAGAGCTTGAATATTTCGGGCAAAAACGATGAAGAAAAGCTTGAAAATCTGATACAGGCGATTGAAGAGTTGAAAGCACGTGTCGGTATTAAAAAAACTATCCGGGATTACGGAATTGATGAAAATGACTTCTTGAATCGTTTGGACGATATGGTGGAACAGGCTTTTGACGATCAATGCACAGGTGCAAACCCGCGTTATCCTTTGATGAGCGAAATCCGTCAAATGTATTTAAATGCTTTTTACGGCAAACATGATAAGGTTTAAGGGGGAAAAAGGGAAGTATGAAATCTTCAGAAGTTATTGCTACAAGGCCTACTAAAGTTATTTACCGAGATGGTGAGAAGGCAATTAAGGTTTTTGAGCCGGCTCATAAACCGTCGGACGTTTTGCGGGAGTCATTGAATTTGGCTTTGGTGAGTGAAAGCGGTTTTTGCGTTCCCGGCTTGCGTGAAATCATTCGTTTGGAAGATAAATGGGCCATCGTTATGGACTATATCGAAGGCGAAACGATGGAGAGCCTGATGTGCAAGAATCCGGAACGCATCGATGAATACATGGAGCGTTTTGTCGATATTCAACTGGATATGCATCGCTATTCCGGAATCGGACTGAAAAATATGCATGAAAAAATGCATGGTAAGATCCGTGCATCCGGTCTTGATGCTACGACGCGCTATGATTTGCATGCGCGTCTGGACAGCATCGAGCATCATCAAAAGCTTTGCCACGGCGATTTCAATCCCTCCAATGTGATTATCACTCCCGAAAACAAAGCGTGTGTGTTGGACTGGTCTCACGCAATGTGCGGCAATGCCAGCGCCGATGCGGCAAAAACTTACATGATGTTTTGCCTTTCCGACAATGAGACTCTCGCTGAGAAATATATTAATCTGTTCTGTAAAAAAAGCGATACAGCAAGACAGTATGTGGAAAAATGGCTTTCGATTTTAGCGGCTTCCCGTCTTGGAAAGCAAAAGGAAGAAGAACGTGAGTTCTTGCAGCGTTGGACAAGCGTAGTGGACTGGCAGTGATCTCCGACTGATTTTTTTCGCAATTTGAAATTCTCCCTTTTAACAGCATTCTGCACGGTTTCTTTTACTGTTAAAAGGGAATTTTTTTGCGATGAAAGTTTGATGAAAATTAAAAATTTTATAGATTTCTTTTTTGGTGTCAAAATAAGGTATAATTTCGCAGATTTTTATATTATTTGTAATATATGAATTGACATAACTTATAGAATATGATAAAATAAATTGAACTTTGTAACTGACGGAATAATTGTGGAGAAAACCACGAAGGAGCAAAGCGCGAAGGAAAAGCCGACCGTCTGGGCATACTTAACTTATATGTGGGTTAGGTATGCTTTTTTAACTTTATCGGCGCACATCCAAAAGGGAAGGAGGCTGTATGAATCTTATGAATTCAATCAATAATGCATGGCAGGGATTTGTTCCGGGGAAATGGCAACAAACGGTTGACCTGCGAAATTTTATTCAGCTTAACTATACACCGTACGACGGTGACGAAGCATTTTTAGCATCCGCCACTCCGCGCACGCAGGCGTTAATGGCCCGGCTGAACCAGTTGCTTCGAAAAGAGCAGGAAAATGGCGGAGTGTTGGAGATTGATACAAAAACCGTGATGTCACTGACTTCTTATGAAGCCGGGTATTTGGATCGGGAACAAGAGATTATTGTAGGCCTCCAAACCGACTCGCCGCTGAAAAGAGGAGTGAATCCATTTGGCGGAATCAATATGACGAGAAAAGCTTGTCAGGCGTACGGATATACTCTTTCAGAGGATGTGGAAAATAAATTTTGCTATCGGACAACGCATAATGACGGAGTGTTTCGAGTTTACAACGATGACATTCGCGCAGCGCGCCACAGCGGAATTATTACCGGATTGCCGGATGCATACGGACGCGGGCGAATTATCGGAGATTATCGCCGGGTGGCGCTGTATGGCGTGGACGAGTTGATTCGGCAAAAAAAAGAGGATAAGGCACGCATCGGTTCCGAATTAATGGATGCCGACAAAATTCGATTGCTTGAGGAGCTTTATCAGCAGATTGCGTTCCTTGAAAAATTGAAAGAAATGGCAAAGATATACGGTTATGATATTTCTTTACCTGCCGTATCTGCAAAAGAGGCGGTACAGTGGCTTTATTTTGCGTATCTGGCTGCGATAAAAGAGCAGAACGGTGCAGCCATGAGTCTTGGTAGGGTTTCCACATTTTTAGATATTTACTTTAGCCGTGATATTCAAAGCGGGAAGCTTTGTGAGAGCGAAGCACAGGAAATTTTAGACGATTTTGTGATGAAGCTTCGAATGGCACGACATTTGCGCACACCGGAATACAATGAGTTGTTTGCCGGTGATCCGATGTGGATTACCGAAGCAATCGGCGGTATGGGTGAGGATGGCCGAACCTTGGTTACCAAAACCTCTTTTCGTATTTTGCAGACACTGTATAATTTGGGACCGTCTGCGGAGCCGAATTTAACGGTGCTCTGGTCTGCCCGCCTTCCGAAAGCGTTCAAACGATTTGCCGCCAAGGTTTCGTGTGATACCAATGCCATTCAATATGAGAACGACGATGTAATGCGTCCGAAATTCGGTGACGATTATGCAATTGCTTGCTGTGTTTCGGCTATGCGAATCGGAAAAGACATGCAATTCTTCGGTGCCCGTGTAAACTTGGCAAAGTTGTTGCTGATGTCACTCAACGGAGGCCGTGACGAGATTAGCGGCGCACAGGTAGCGCCGTCCGGCAAGCCTTATGAAGGGGATTTGTTGGATTATGATACGGTAATTCGGAAAATGGAACCCTATCGGCGGTGGCTGGCTAAAACATATGTTACGGCGATGAATATGATTCATTACATGCATGATAAATATGCCTATGAGAAGTTGCAGATGGCATTGCATGATACGAACGTCCACCGTTTTATGGCATTCGGAATTGCGGGGCTTTCTGTTTTGGTCGATTCGCTTTCCGCAATCAAATATGCAAAAGTCCGTGTCGTGCGGGATGAAACCGGTCTTATTACCGGATATGAAGTGACAGGCGAGTATCCCGCGTACGGCAATGACGATGAAAGGGTAGACTCGATTGCAAAAGAACAGGTGAAAGCGTTTTTTGAAGAATTGAAAAAAATTCCTACGTATCGAAATGCAGAACATACGCTTTCCATCTTGACAATTACCTCGAATGTGGTGTATGGTAAAAAGACGGGGATGACTCCGGACGGAAGAAAAGCAGGAGAGCCGTTTGCTCCGGGCGCAAATCCCATGCACAACCGTGAGAAAAACGGAGCGCTTGCGTCTCTTAATTCGGTTGCGAAACTGTCTTATGATTATTGCAAAGACGGAATTTCCAATACATTTTCGATTGTTCCGCAGGCTCTCGGCAATGATGCTGAATCCCGTTACAGCAATTTGTCGGATATTATTGACGGCTATTTTGCACAGGGAGCGCAGCATATTAATGTGAATGTATTATGCCGGGAGACTTTGGAGGATGCGATGGAGCATCCCGAAAAATATCCCAATCTGACCATTCGGGTCTCGGGATACGCTGTGAATTTTCATAAACTTTCCAAAAACCAGCAGCGAGAAGTCATATCCCGAACTTTTCATGAGACGATGTGATGATGACAGGACGGATTCATTCATTGCAAAGCTTAGGTGCGGTAGACGGGCCGGGGGTTCGATTTACGGTTTTTATGCAGGGCTGCCGTATGCGCTGCTGCTATTGCCACAATCCGGACACTTGGGACCTTGCGGGAGGCTGTGAATATACAACCGATGAAATACTGAACCGTGTATTGCGATACCGACCGTATTTCGGAGCGCAGGGCGGAATTACCGTCAGCGGCGGAGAAGCCCTTTTGCAGGCAGATTTTGTTGCAGAATTATTTTGCAAATGCAGGCAGAATTCCATTCATACTGCACTCGATACTTCCGGAACAGGAAACCTTTCCGAAGCCGACAAGGTGCTGCAGTATACGGATCTTGTCATCTGTGACATTAAGTTTGCAGAGGATGCCCTCTACCAAAAATATTGTAAAGGGCATCTGACAGAGGTATTATGTTTCTTAGAGAAAACCGAAAAAGGAAACATTCCTTTGTGGGTGCGCCATGTTGTGATTCCGGGGCTTACCGATTCACCGTCTGAAATTTTAAAGATTTTGCAGCTTGCAAAGCAATACAGTAATTTTAAAAAAATGGAATTGCTGCCGTTTCGGAAGTTGTGCCAAAGTAAGTACGATTCCATGCAGATCCCTTTTTTAATGAAGGATTATAAGGAGTGCAGCCTTGAAACCCTGCACCAACTGCAGCAGTTAATTTTCAAAGAACAATCTAAGACCGATCTTGAATTGAAAAATAAAAGATAAAACCTTACGGACAGGCGGTCGGATGCCGTGCGGTAAAACCCGTATTATTGATGGAGTGTAAAACTCGAATTTTATAAGTTGATTACTTTATAATCATGCCTTTGGGTCAATCATCTTGTGAAACGGTCAATAAGAGAACATCGCGTGCTTCTGCTCTGAAAAAGCCGAAACAAAATGTAGAAAGTCACAGATGATTTTTTCTGTGGCTTTTTATTTTTGAACAAAGGATTTGGGGAGAAAAAATGGATATAGAACGTCAAAAAGCAGCGCCGATTTATGATGCGTTAGAAGCATTTCGGCGGCGCAGAGTAGTCCCTTTTGATGTGCCGGGACATAAACGGGGCAGAGGAAATCCGGAACTTGCGGAGCTTCTTGGAGAAAAATGTGTGCGTCTGGATGTAAATTCCATGAAGCCTTTGGATAATCTTTGCAATCCGGTTTCGGTGATAAAGGAGGCTGAGCAGCTGGCGGCGGAGGCCTTTGGCGGCGCCCATGCGTTTTTTATGGTTTCCGGCACCACCAGTTCCGTGCAAAGCATGGTGCTTGCCGCGTGCAAACGGGGAGACAAGATTATTTTACCGCGCAATGTTCATAAAAGTGTAATTAACGCTTTAATCCTTTGCGGAGGGATCCCGGTTTATGTGCGTCCTGCGATGCACCCGGATATCGGTATTGCATTGGCGATGGAAACCGCGGAGGTGGAACGTGCGATAAAAGAAAACCCGGAAGCGGTGGCGGTACTGGTCAATAATCCGACATATTATGGAATTTGTTCGGATCTCCGCGCCATTACAAAGCTTGCGCATGATGCCGGTATGCTGATGTTAGTTGACGAGGCTCACGGTACGCATCTCTATTTCGGCGAGGATCTTCCGATATCCGCTATGGCGGCGGGTGCTGATATGGCGGCAGTATCCATGCATAAATCCGGTGGAAGTCTGACACAGAGTTCTATGCTTTTGCTCGGCGAAAAGATGGATCCGGGCTATGTTCGAAATATTATTAATTTAATGCAGACAACCAGCGCCTCCTATTTGTTGCTTTCCAGCTTAGATATATCGCGCCGCAATCTGGCGCTGCGCGGGAAGGAATCCTTTGCAAAAGTGGTTCGTTTGGCGACTTATGCTCGGGATGAGATTAATTCCATCGGCGGATATTATGCCTACGGCAGAGAGCTTGTGAATGGCGTTTCGGTATACGATTTTGATGTAACCAAGCTCTTGGTTTATACGCAGGGGATAGGCCTTACGGGAATTGAAGTCTATGATTTGCTGCGAGATGAATATGATATTCAGATTGAATTCGGAGATATCGGAAATATTCTTGCATACATCTCCATTGGAGATCGGATTCAGGATATTGAGCGCTTGGTAGGAGCGTTGGAAGACATCAAACGTTTATACGGGAAAGTGGCTACCGGACTGTATCTCGGCGATTATGTGCAGCCCGAGGTGGTTTGCTC
>CAKRMZ010000012.1 GCA_934365155.1 uncultured Eubacteriales bacterium
TCCGTCCACCAGCTCCAACAATATAATAAATATGGGGGAATTCCCGAGTGGCCAAAGGGAGCAGACTGTAAATCTGTTGTCAGTGACTTCGGTGGTTCGAATCCACCTTCCCCCACCAAACAAAAACGACAATCCGTTAAAGATTGTCGTTTTTGTTTCGCTGTTTTCCATTCAACGACACTTACGGCCCTTCGTATTCATCACACACCTTCAAACACAAAAAGTGAAAGTTGCAAGCTGCCCGACGGCTTCAAAGTATTGCTTTCCGCTTTTGATGCAATAAAAAACAAAAAGGAGAAAACATATGAACCGGTTATTACTTCTGGTCAGTTACAAAGCAAGGCCCGGAATGCGAAAAAACTTCCTGCATCATATATTCGCCTCGGGAATCCTCAATAAAATCCGTGGGGAAGACGGATTTTGCCGTTACGATTATTATCTCGACGCAAAGGATGACGATACGATTTTGCTGATTGAGGAATGGAGCACAGAGGAGCATCAGCAAAAACATCTGCAAACATCTCACATGGAAGAATTGAAAAAAATAAAAGATCAGTATATCACCGAAACCAAAATTGAGAGATTTCTTCTGTAAGTTTACCTCCTCGCAGATGTCCCGTAAAATTCATCCCCTCAATGAATGTCATCGGCATTTCGGTATTTTAAGTATTCCAAAAAGCGTTTTACCGCAAGAGGAGCGTCCCGTTTTGTCCGCAATGCAAGACCGATATTGCGGTACGCCGGCACATCCAATTCCCGAGCCAAAATTTTATAAGGCACCCGTCTTAAAATCAGCTTCGGCAAAATGCCGATGCCGAGTCCGCTCTCAACCATAGACATCACCGCATAATCATCCCATGTGGTAAAACGGACATTCGGCGTTACATTACAGCGTTCGAAAATTTCTGAAATTTCCGATTTCTCCCCCTTTTCCAAAAGCATAAAGGGTTCGTCACACAGTGCCCGAACAGGAACTTTTTCATATGCGGCTAAGGAATGTCCCTCCGGAATTACTGCTAATAGTGGATCCTGTTCCAAAAAGATCGTTTCAAACTCCGAATGGGTCGGCAGACGCAAAAAACCACAATCCACTCTGCCCTCCGATATCCAACGTTCAATTTCGGTATAATCCCCGATTAGCAGCTCATAATCAATATTCGGATAATCCTTCTGAAACGCTTTAATAATATTCGGCAGCCAATATGTGGCAACACTCGAAAATGTTCCGATACGAATCAGACCGGCATTCAATCCGTTCAGCTCATTGACCTGCGTCTGCAGCCTTTCATATTCCGCCACCAAGGACTTGGCATAAGGCAGCAGCTTTAACCCGTCAGAGGTCAGCCGAATCCCGCCTTTCCCTCGTTCAAGCAATATCACCCCCCATTCTTTTTCCAAATCGCCGATCATTCGGCTGATACCGGACTGAGAATAACAGAGAATTTCCGCGGCCTTACTGAAGCTGCCGTATTCCACCGTTTTTACAAAAGATATGTATTTTTGCAAATTCATATCCATAATCGCACCTCATATTCGTTTTTGTCATATATATCATGATAAATATTCGCTTTTCAAATAGTTATTCTTATGATACACTGTTTTCTGCAAAAAATCAATGGCTGCATCAAGCAACTACACTGCCGTCGACCGAAAACAGCAACCGGCAAGGTTTCCCTCTGTTTTTATGCGACCGTGATTCAGGCGGATAAATAAAACTACGATATCCGATATTTTCAGGGGGTTTTGATTTTGCCGAGAACTCCCCATAGTAATTGAGGTGTAATATATGGGACTTTATCAAAACCGAATTGTCGTCAAGGTAGGTACGTCTACATTGACCAATGAAATCGGGAATACCGATCTTCGGACCATGGACCGACTTGCCTGTGTGCTGTCGGATATTCAAAACATGGGATATGAAGTGATTTTGGTATCCTCCGGCGCTATTGCGGTCGGCACAGGAAAATTAAACATGAAAAGCCGCCCTTCCAGCATGAAGATGAAACAAGCGGCAGCAGCGGTCGGACAATGCAGCATGATGTTTCTATACGATAAATTTTTCGGGGATTATGACAAAACCATCGCTCAAATTTTGCTGAATGCCGAAGACATTGAACAGGAAGAGAAAAAAGAAAATCTCACCAACACCTTCAATTCCCTTCTTGAAATGGGAGTGATTCCTATTGTGAATGAAAACGATTCCGTCAGTTACACCGAAATTGAATCCGAAGAACGTCTATTCGGTGACAACGACATGCTGTCGGCCGTGGTTTCGGTTCTCTGTAAGGCCAAACGGCTGATCATTCTGTCGGACATTGAGGGCTTATACGAAAGCGATCCCCGCTTGCATCCAAACGCCAAACGAATCGAAAGAATCGAGCAAATTGATGATAGTGTCTATGCTTTGGCAGGCGGTGCGGGATCTCGCCGCGGCAGAGGCGGAATGCGAACCAAATTGCAGGCTGCCGCCTTGGCCGCCTCAAACGGAACGGATACCGTAATTACAAACGGGAAGCATCCCGAAGCCATCTACGATATTATAAACGGCAAGCAGGTCGGGACCCTGTTCGTTGGGAAAAACACCCGCTTATAATAGAATAAGCATTATAAAAAGGCAAGGAACCGAGAGATCCGTTTTTATAAACGGACCCCCGTTCCCTGCCTTTTTTGTTGCGGTAGAAAAACCGACTCTATTTATCGTTTACGTCGTCGCAGGCAAGCCGGACACCTTCACCGTAAACGCATCGCCCTCGTAATCGACGGTTACCAAAGATTCCGGTGCGATATCGTTGGCAATCATTTTTCTTGCAATCAAGGTCTCGATGTTCGACTGAATAAATCTCTTAATCGGCCGTGCACCGTAAATCGGATTGAAAGATTTCTCAATAATCTGATCGATCGCCGCGGGAGTAAGTTCCACACGAATGCGCTGTTCTTTCAGACGATCCGCAATTTCGGCAACCTTAAGTGAAACGATACCGCGGATATTCTCCTTCGTCAACGGGCGGTAGAAGATGATTTCATCCAACCGGTTCAAGAACTCCGGACGGAAGCTGCGTTTTAAAAGCTCTTCTACTTTTTCGCGCGCAGATGTACTGATGTCACCGTCTGCCGTAATTCCGTCCAAAATGATATCGGATCCGAGATTGGAGGTTAAAATAATGATCGTATTCTTAAAATCAACGGTTTTACCGTGGCTGTCCGTGATTCTGCCGTCATCCAACACTTGCAAAAGAATGTTGAATACATCCGGATGCGCTTTTTCAATCTCATCAAAAAGCACAACGGAATACGGTTTACGACGCACCGCTTCGGTCAGCTGACCTCCCTCATCGTATCCGACATATCCGGGAGGCGCACCGATAAGACGCGACACCGAGTATTTTTCCATATATTCGCTCATGTCAATTCGAATCAGGCTCTTTTCATCGTCAAACAAGGCCGCAGTAAGCGCTTTCGCCAGCTCGGTTTTACCCACACCGGTCGGCCCCAAGAACAGGAAGGAGCCCACCGGACGGCGAGGATCCTTAATTCCCGCCCGCGACCGCAAAATTGCATCGCTGACTTTTTGAACCGCCTCATCCTGACCGATCACTCTTTGATGAAGGATCGATTCCAAAGACAACAGCTTGCTGCGTTCGCTTTCTACCAATTTGGATACGGGAATTCCCGTCCAACGCGAAACGATTTTGGCAATTTCTTCATCCGTCACACGGTCCCGAAGCAGAGTGTTATCCTTAATCTCGGAAGCGGCCTCCTCTTCGGTCAGCTCCTTTTGCAATTGCGGAAGCTTACCGTACTGCAATTCAGCAGCCTTCGCCAAATTATATTCTTCTTTTGCCTTTTCAATCTGGCGGTTTACCTCTTCAATCTCCGAACGGATCTTTTGTACTTTCTCGATGCCCTGTTTTTCGTTTTCGAGTTTTGCTTTCATCGCATTGAATTGCTCACGCAGCTTAGCAAGCTCTGATTTAATCTCTTCCAAATGCCCGAGCGTTAACTTATCCGTCTCCTTAGACAGTGCCTCTTCCTCAATTTCAAGCTGCATAATCTTGTGAGAAATTTCGTCCATCTCCGTCGGCATCGAATACATTTCAGTCTTGATTAAAGCACAAGCCTCATCCACAAGGTCAATGGCCTTATCCGGCAAAAAACGATCCTGAATATATCGATTGGAAAGCGTTGCGGCGGCGATAATTGCCTTATCCATAATTTTCACGCCGTGATACACTTCATATCTTTCCTTTAAGCCTCTTAGAATGGCGATGGTATCCTCAACAGTAGGTTCGTTTACCATAACAGGCTGGAAACGGCGTTCCAAGGCAGCATCCTTTTCAATATACATGCGGTACTCATTCAGCGTGGTAGCACCGATACAATGGAGCTCTCCCCTTGCCAACAGCGGTTTTAAAATGTTGCCCGCATCCAGGGCCCCGTCGGATTTTCCGGCCCCGACAATCGTATGCAACTCATCGATAAACAGAATAATCCGTCCCTCGGAAGACCGGACTTCATTCAGCACCGCTTTGAGTCTTTCCTCAAATTCTCCGCGGTATTTCGCACCGGCAATCAGTGCGCCGAGGTCCAAGGAAAAAATGCTGTGATTTTTTAAGTTATCCGGCACATCTCCGCTGACAATACGTAATGCCAAACCTTCGGCAATTGCTGTTTTTCCGACGCCCGGCTCACCGATCAGGCAAGGATTGTTTTTGGTCTTTCGAGAAAGAATCCGTATCACGTTACGAATTTCTTCGTCTCTTCCTATTACGGGATCTAATTTGTGCTCTCTGGCTCTTTCCACAAGGTCCACGCCGTATTTTTTAAGCACATTATACGTGTCCTCGGGATTATTGCTCTTCACCTTCTGGTTTCCTCTGATTTTTTTGAGCACTTCCATTACCTTGGGTATCGTAATATTCTGCTCGTTTAACAGCTTTTTCACATTATCCGAGGCGTGCATCATAATTCCTATCAGTATATGCTCAACCGAAATATAGTCATCCTTCATCTTTTCGGCTTGCTTTTCCGATTCTGCCAAAGCCTCATTGAGCTCTTTGGCCGTATAAATACTGTTTTGGTTATAACCGCTGCCGCTGATCTTCGGAAATTTGGAAATTACCTGATCAAGGCTTCTTGAAAAAGTCTCTGTCGACGCGCCGACACCGCGGATGATTTCACCCACCAGCCCGTCGGACTGCGATAGTAGGGCCGAAAGCAAATGCTCCTGACCCACAAAGGTATTGTTATTTTCAAAGGCAAGAGACTGTGCATCTCTCAATGCTTCTGCCGATTTTTGAGTAAATTTTTCAATATTCATAAAATCAACTCCTATATTATCTCTCTGTTATTACGGATATAGTCCGCATATGCCGCTTCAATCTGCCACACCGCACCGGATGTATTCGCAAAATAGGTTTTCATTGAACTATCAAAAAGTGAAATATATTCCGCTAACAGCTCCGCCGCAGACGCTCCGTTTTTTGATTTCAGAACAGCATGCGGATTTCTGCGATGGATAATCGGTCGGCGGAAAACACCGTTTTCAAAACTGGATTCCCCTTCAAATCCGTATTTCGACTCTATCTGCGTCCACAAACCGAAAAAGTGCAGCAGCTTTTCCAGCAATACGGAATTACTGGTCCGTGTGGAAACACGGATTACCCCCTGCTCACCGCTCGGCTCTCGAAACAGTTCAATCGAATATCGGACAGTCGGATTGTATTTATAGCTCAGCGCAGTACGAACATTCATCACAGAAGAAGTCGGCGGAGACAGCTCACTGAACACGTCTCCCGAATAAAGATGGCGAGCCAGTTCGTCGAAAATATTACTGATTCTTTTTTCCGGTGTAACCAGCGAAACATATTCCGCAAGAATCTGATTAATCATATTGGAACGATTGGTACTTTGCATATATGCAAGCCGATCGATTTTTTCAATCACATTATCGGCAAGCACCACCGAATAAACACTTTTTTTCATTTTCAATCTTCCTCCTGCTTTAAATATTGTATCACGTTTTATATAAACTGTCAAGCATTTTATATAAAATTATTTTCATTTTTTATCGTGCTCAAATAGAGTTTTGATATTTACCGATTAAAGTTCACATCGGGAGTTTTGATTTTTTCAACAAAAACCTTTTTATAATTCTTTTTTTTTTGTGGATTTTGTGCCTTACAAATCCGTGCGGAATATGATATATTAATGTTTTAACAGAATATTTTATCCGTATTTTTATTGTTTGTAAAAGAAAGGTGTTCCTCTTCATGACATACAGCATATTTAAGGATTTGGCAATCATCATCTTATTTGCCAAAATATGCGGAATTATTGCACGGAAATGTCGCATTCCGCAAGTAGTCGGTGAGATTATCGCCGGACTTCTGATCGGTCCGTGTCTGTTAGGATGGGTCGGGCAAACCGAATTTTTATCTCAAATGGCGGAAATCGGCGTGATTTTACTGATGTTTTCCGCAGGGCTCGGCACAGAACTGAAGGACCTCTTAAAAACCGGACCGGCTGCTTTTTTAATTGCCTGCGCCGGTGTAATCATTCCGTTAATCGGCGGAACAGTTCTCTATATGTCTTTTTACGGTTTTGCTCCGATCGGCTCTGAAGCGTTTTACCGCGCGGTATTTATAGGCACGATTCTGACTGCCACCTCTGTCAGCATTACCGTTGAGGCGCTCAAAGAGCTCGGATGCCTGAAAGGGCGGGTCGGAACCGCCATTGTCAGCGCCGCAATTATTGACGATGTGCTGGGAATCATCGTTTTAACCATTGTTCTCGGCTCCAAGGATCCAAGTTCCAAGCCGCTAAACGTCGCGCTCCATACGGTTTTGTTCTTTGTTTTTGCCTTGATTATCGGTTGGCTTTTCTACAAAGCCTTTAAATTCATCGACAAACGGCATCCGCATACCCGCCGCATTCCAATTTACGGGTTGGCACTGTGCTTTGCGATGTCCTATATCGCCGAACGCTACTTCGGTGTCGCCGACATCACCGGTGCATTCGTTGCCGGCATTATCCTTTGCAATATCCGCGATTCGGAATATATTAATGAAAAAATGAACATCAATTCCTATATGCTGTTCGGTCCGGTATTTTTTGCCAGCATTGGACTGAAAACCGATATTTCCTCTTTCAGCCTCAGTCTGTTGGGATTTTCCGTTGCTTTTATTTTAGTCGGATTGATTGCGAAAACCGTCGGATGCGGGCTGGTCGCACGCCTGGCAAAATTCAGCTTCCCGGACTCGTTAAAAATCGGCATCGGCATGATGACCCGCGGCGAAGTCGCTTTAATCGTTGCGCAAAAGGGCCTTGCGGTCGGACTGCTGGATTCCAGTTATTTCACCTCTGTCATTCTTTTAATTATTATATCCTCCATTCTCACCCCCATACTGCTGAAGCTTTTGTACAGCAAGTTCCCGGAACAGAATATAAAAAAAGTTTCATCTTGACGATGAGACTTTTTTATTCTATAATGAGCATAAGGGTGTTTTCGGCGTCCGGCGCTGAAAAACTTCACGGGAGGGTTTAATTGTACAGTATGGAAAAAAATCCGTTTGATCCCCATCTGCCGCATCATCACGGCAATCAGATTAATCTGATTTTAGAAAGAATGCCGTCGCAGGATGTCTTTGATAAAGTAGCTGATATTTTCGGTCTGATTAACGATGCAACACGCCTCAAAATCTTGCTGATTTTATTTCACGCAGAAGAATGTGTATGCAATATTGCCGCCGCCATTCATATGAGTCCGCCTGCCGTGTCACACCATTTGCGCGTACTCAAGCAATCGGGGCTGATTAAAAGCCGGCGCGACGGGAAAGAAACCTATTATACACTGACCGATACTCCGCAGGCCCAGCTTTTGCATCGCGTTGTCGATGACATTTTTGACATTCAATGCGCAAAACAATAAAATAAACTTCCGATCGGCGGGAATTATCAAGCAAAATATCCTTTTTTCCTGCCCTTTAAAAAAGATATTTATAAAAATGAAAACAGAGAACGGACTTCGATATTCTATCGAAGTCCGTTCTCTGTTTTCAATATTACAAAATAATTCCCCGCGTCTGCAGGAATATCTACTTTTCCCTTATTAATCGAATTACTTAGGAAATACGGTTCTTTGCCTTAATAATACGGGTAATTGCCGTGGAAAACAGCATATTTACGGCCAGCTCCACTAAAAAGTTTAAGCCAGTGAGCGTAAAAATAATATAATAGGTCAGCTCTTGGGATTCCTCCTGTGCCATACCCTTTAACATTGGGAAAAAGAAAACAAGCATACCGACGATAAACAGTCCGGTGTTAACAATCGGGCAAACAACGCCCGCCGTAATGACGCCGGCTGTCACATTTTTCTTGGAAATCAGCCGATAAAGAATCCCGGCCGCCAGTCCGGCTGCCGCCCCCTTGACAATGCAAATTGCGATCGTGGCCAACGCATTATCGTT
This sequence comes from uncultured Eubacteriales bacterium, assembly GCA_934365155.1. Lineage (GTDB taxonomy): Bacteria > Bacillota > Clostridia > Oscillospirales > CAG-272 > RGIG8399. The sequence goes on from CAKRMZ010000012.1 coordinate 8,466, forward strand.
CAGCAGAATCAGCGTAAAACCGCCGTCCCAACTGAAAAGGCCCGCAATAAGCACAATGGTTCCGAAAACCGTGCCAAGATACACGCCGGCACCGATGCCGTATATTGCCGCACCAATAATAATCGGTGCCAAAGCCAAAGTAATGGAAAAAGGGCCGAAATGAATGAAAGAACACACGATCTGCAATACGATAATAATCGCTGTCAGAAAAGCGAGTCCTGTCAGACGTCGGGTTTTGTGGCCGGCATTGGAAATATTGCTCATAAAATCCTCCTTGCTGTCGCCCCGTTATTCGGGTACAACGCTGAAAAAAATGATCTTGTAAGACAAGCACATTTGCTTTCTTACTTTTTGGACTTTTGATGGATGATCCAAAGGCCTCGTAATGTAAGATTCTCTACTAATTGAATGGAATGCTTGCAAAAAGGCAGAACCGTACCGGCAAGTCCACCCGTAGCAATTACAGCTGCCTCCGGTGCGGAAAGCTCTTCACGAATACGGTCAATAAAACCGTCCATCATTAATGCATGACCGTAAACAACACCGGAATTCATCGAATCACGGGTGTTTTTCGCTATGATCCGCTTGGGCACCGAAATGGATACATCGGGAAGCTCGGATGCATGCATTGCCAGCGCATTGAGCGAAAGGCGAATTCCCGGTGTAATAATAACACCGCACAAGGAATTCTGATCGTCAATGACGCTGATTGTCGTTGCAGTACCAATGTCCATAACGATTAAAGGCCCCGTTTGCATTGCAGTCGCCGCGGCAGCATTGGATACAATATCCGCACCAAGCTGTGTAGGCTGATCCACTTTGATATTAATTCCGGTTTTAACACCGGGGCCAACCACCATTGTGCAAACGCCAAACAACTTATGCAGTGCGTCGGAAAGCACGGCGGTCAGCGGAGGCACAACAGAAGAAATGATCGAACTGCGGATTGCGGAAATCGGGCAGTGATTGAGACTTAAAATGCTATGTATCATCACGGCATATTCATCGGCACATTGAGTTTTTACAGCGGAAATTTTGCTTTTTATAATCAAAGCGCCGGTGTCATCAAAAACGCCGAGATCAATGCTTGAATTTCCGATATCTGCAGCAAACAGCATAATTTTTTCTCCTTACGGTCATGTTTCCATCAGTATAATATATTCTTCCCAAGTTGTCAAGCGCACAGCCTGCGGCAAACATATGCACAAACAATGATCATTGTCACCGATAAAACGAAAGCAAAAAACATTCTCGGACATATTGTCCGAGAATATCCTTTATTTATTTAAATATTTATTTAGACTTCACCGGCTTCGACTTTTTTAGACGTTTCCGCTGCCGGAGAAAGCTTACATACAATCATCTGCTCGATTTTATGATCTTTAATTTTGGTAACTTTGATACTGAGAGCGTCCGTTTCTACACTGACGGTACTTCCGTCCTCCGGAATCACACCCAAGAGCCCCATAACATATCCGCCGAACGTATCGCAGTCTTCAGCATCCAGCTTAAGCTCCAAGGCCTCTTCAACATCGTCAAGGCTTGCCGCGCCGCTGATTCTGAACGTGCCGGAATCCAATGTTTCGATATCCTGCTCCGGCGTTTCGATATCATCATCCTCGTACAAATCGCCGACAATGCATTCCAACAAATCGGTCATTGTAATAATTCCGTTCATTCCACCGTATTCATCCAACACAACGGCAAAGTATGCCCGACGCTGCTTCATATTTCGGAAAAGCACATCGGTCTTTACGGATTCCGGAACAAAATAGGCCGGTTTTACTGCGTTTTTCATAACATTTTCACGGCTTTTATCATTGAGACGAAAATAATCCTTGGCATTCAGTACACCGATAACATTGTCAACGGTTTCTTCGCAGACCGGATAAAAGTTATGGCGGCTGTCATGAATGGTCGTCTCCCATTCCTCTTCGCTCTCGTCCAGCCAAAGCAGCGCAATCTCTGTGCGGTGTGTTGCAATTTCTCCGGCACTGAGATCATCAAACTCAAATACATTTTGAATCAACTGCTTTTCTTTTTCATCGATCGTTCCTTTTTCGCTTCCGGCATCCACCATCATACGAATCTCTTCTTCGGTGACCTCTTCCTCTTTTTGATTGGGGTCAATACCGCAGAGACGCAAAACACCGTTGGTTGATACCGTTAACAGCCAAACAATCGGTGCGAACAAACGGGAAATAAAGCTTACCAGTCCGGAAACTGCAAGCGCCATAGATTCCGCTTTTTTCATCGCAATTCTCTTCGGAACAAGCTCGCCGAAAATCAAGGTGAAATAGGAAAGTATTAATGTAATTAAAATAACGGAAAGCGTATTGAGCATGCTTTCAGAAATCGGAACATGATCCTTGAGCAGATCAACAAACACTCCCGCGAAGTTATCTGCAGCAAAAGCACTGCCCAAAAAGCCGGCCAGCGTAATAGCTACCTGAATGGTCGCCAAGAATTTTGCCGGTTGATTGGTTAACCGCGCCAAACGCATCGCACGCTTATCACCCTTTTGTACTAACTGTGAAAGCTTAACATCACTCGCAGAAAGAACGGCAATTTCCGCACAGGCAAATATTGCGTTTAAGAAAATGAGAAGCACTTGAAAAAGAATTTGCATTAAAATCGAGTTAGGGTCAGGGTCGTCCATAGTGAATTAAATCCTCCAAAAAAATAATTAATTTCAGTATTTTGATTTTGAAAAGTCAAAAATGCACAAAAGAGCATAGCCTGCTGTTTTTTAGCCAAAAACGCAGGTTACGCTCCTTAATTTTTTATGTCAATTATATAAGTACTTCGGGCTATGCCGTCCGCATCACACATCTGCATTGAGAAAAAAGCCTTTCATTGCTAAAATACTGAGTTTTTTATAGTCTATCACAAAATCGGTTTATTGTCAATACATTTTCAGCAGCCGATCATGCATGCGCTTGGATGCCGCCCAAAGTTATATCAATCGATTGACCGCACAGCATAAAATCCAAAATGAGGGAAAGCGGCACTCCTGACTTTGAAAATGCCCTTTCCCTCATTATATTTCGGATATTTATTTTTTCAACGCAATCGCTTTCTTTGCGTTTTCGTAAATATTTGCTGCAGTCAAGCCGTACATTTCAAGCAGCGGAGGAACCTTACCGCTACGGCCGAACTGATCGTTCACACCGACGCGAAGCACCGGAACCGGAACGCTTTCGCCGACAACCTCAGCAACTGCGCTTCCGAGACCGCCGATAATGCTATGCTCTTCAGCAGTAACAATTGCACCGGTTTCTTTTGCGGCGCTGATAATCATTTCACGGTCAATCGGCTTAATCGTGGGCATATTAATCACCCTTGCGGTAATATTGTCAGCTGCCAACAATTCTTTTGCCGCCAGAGCCTGTTCTACCATCAGCCCGGACGCAATAATTGTTACATCTTTTCCCTCGCTCATTAAAATGCCTTTACCGATTTGGAATTTATAGCTTGCCTTGTCAAACAAGACCGGCACTGCAGAACGTCCGAAACGCAGATAAACCGGACCGACATGCTGAATAGCCGCTTCCACTGCGCTTCTTGCTTCCACTGCATCCGCGGGGTTGATTACAACCATTCCAGGAATCGTGCGCATCAAAGCAATATCTTCATTGCACTGGTGGGTTGCACCGTCTTCTCCTACCGAAATACCCGCATGGGTAGCACCGATCTTCACATTAAGATGCGGATAACCGACTGCATTGCGTACCTGTTCAAAAGCTCTTCCGGCTGCAAACATTGCAAAAGAGCTTGCAAACGGAATTTTACCGGTTGTCGCCAATCCGGCAGCTACGCTGATCATATTTCCTTCTGCAATTCCACAGTCAAAGAAACGCTCCGGAAACGCCTTTTTAAAAATTCCGGTTTTTGTTGCACCTGCAAGGTCAGCATCCAACACAACCAAATCTTTATAGATTGCGCCGAACTCTGCCAAAGCTTCTCCATATGCCTGTCTGGTAGCTATCTTTTCTGCCATGTCACACACCTCCGATTATTTCGCAGCAGTAAGTTCTTTTACTGCCATCTCATACTGTTCCTGATTCGGAGCGGTTCCGTGCCAGGAAGCCTGATTTTCCATAAAGGATACGCCTTTACCTTTTACTGTCTTGGCAACAATGGCAAAGGGTTTTCCTTTTGTTGCTCTTGCTTTTTGGTAAGCGGCTTCAATTTGTTCAAAGTCGTGTCCGTCAATCACCATCACTTCAAAGCCGAATGCTTTGAATTTCTCATCGATCGGATTCGGATTCATAACATCGGTAATCTTGCCGTCGATTTGCAGATTGTTGTTATCTACGACAATGCAGAGATTGTCCAATTTATAATGTGCTGCAAACATAGAAGCTTCCCAAATCTGTCCCTCTTGGATTTCACCGTCGCCCAGTGCAGCATATACACGGTAGTCCTTGCCCGAAATTTTAGCGGAAAGAGCCATACCGCAAGCAGCAGACATTCCCTGTCCGAGCGATCCGGAGCTCATATCCACGCCGGGAATGTGCTTCATATCCGGATGTCCCTGCAAATAGCTGTCGATCCGGCGGAAGGTTTTGATATCCTCCTTGGGGAAATAACCGCGTTCTGCAAGTACAGAATACAGTGCCGGTGAAGTATGTCCCTTTGAAAGAACAAACCGGTCACGGTTCTCATCCTTCGGATTCTTCGGGTCAATGTTCATCTCTTCAAAATAAAGATATGTCAAAATGTCCGCAACAGAAAGCGAACCGCCCGGATGGCCGGAACTTGCATTATATACTGCTTCCAAAATGCTCAACCGCACATTATTGGCAGTTTTCTTTAATTCATTCAATTTTTCGGGTGTCATTCATGTTCCTCCCAATCTTTTAATAAAAATCGTTTTATAAATCTCAAACATTGTTATTGTACTATACCTGCATCGGTTTTGTCAAATAATAATGTCAAAATCCCATTGGCTGAAAAATTACACTTCTGCATTATCGATAAATTTCGCTTTGTAATTTTCAATGGCATCGTAAACAATTTTTGTCGCTTCGTCCACGCCCATTACTTCATCTACCACCGTTTGCTTTTTCTCCAGTGTTTTATAGTAAGAGAAGAAGTGGGTCATCTCGTCATACACATGCTTTGGCAGCGTAAAGATATCTTTATATCCGTTATAGGTCGGATCATCAAAAGGAATCGCTATAATTTTTTCATCCGAAAGTCCGTTATCAAGCATCTTAATCACGCCGATCGGATAGCAGCGCACCAAAGTCAACGGATCTAATTTCTCCGAGCAAAGCACCAAAACATCCAACGGGTCGTTATCATCTCCATATGTGCGCGGAATAAATCCGTAGTTTGCCGGATAATGTGTTGAAGTATAAAGTACACGGTCCAAAATGATCAAGCCGGTTTCTTTATCGAGCTCGTATTTTGCTTTGCTTCCTTTTTGAATTTCCACCACCGCGATAAAATCGCTCGCTTTAATTCGTTCAGCGGAAATATCATGCCAAATATTCATATAGGCTCCTTTTTCAGTTGCTTTATTTTTAGAATAAAAGCAAATTATATTGTTCTGATATCAATCAAAACAAATATAACTGTCATTTATTTTTTATTATATATTATCATGTCGAATTTTTCAAGTGCCTGAGGAAAATAGCGCGCGTAATTATTGAAAAAAAGCATTTTTATGGTATAATAAATTGTAATTCAACCGATTGCAAACGGTAGTTTCATATAAAAATTATGGAGAAAAATGAATGGATATCCGAAAAGAATCACTGCAAAAACATTATGAATGGAACGGAAAAATCGAAATCGTCACTCGCTGTCCGCTCAAGGACCGTCAAGATCTGTCTCTTGCCTACACTCCCGGAGTAGCCGAGCCTTGCCTTGAAATTCAAAAAAATCCGGACGCATCTTTTTCCCTCACGCGCCGCGGCAATATGGTCGCAGTAATCACAGACGGAACTGCCGTATTGGGTCTCGGCGACATCGGTCCGGTTGCGGGAATGCCGGTGATGGAAGGTAAATGCGCGCTGTTTAAAAGCTTCGCCGATGTAGATGCTTTCCCGATTTGCATCAATTCCAAGGATCCGGATGAAATTGTGCATACCATTGAACTCATCAGCGGCAGTTTCGGCGGCATTAATTTAGAGGATATCAGCGCACCGCGCTGCTTTGAAATTGAAGAAAAACTTCAAAAAGCCTGCGATATTCCCGTATTCCACGACGATCAGCACGGGACCGCTATCATTGTGGCTGCCGCGTTGATCAACGCGCATCGGGTTGTAAAAAAAGACCTTAAAAAATCCAAAGTCGTAATCTGCGGCGCCGGTGCAGCCGGCACTGCTATTGCAAAAATGCTGTTAAGCCTCGGTATTAAAAACATTATTGCCGTTGATAAAAGCGGAATTGTCTGCCGCTCACGGAATGATATCAATGCTGCCATGACCGAGTTGGCTGCTTTAACAAACCCGCAGAACATTTCCGGATCCTTAGCGGACGCCGTAATCGGTGCGGATGTTTTTGTTGGAGTGTCGGCTCCCGGCATTCTGACCGAAGAGATGGTTGGCAGTATGGCGAAAGATGTTATTGTTTTTGCCATGGCGAACCCCACTCCTGAAATTATGCCGGAGCTCGCAAAAAAAGCCGGTGCCCGCATTGTCGGGACCGGACGCTCCGATTTTCCGAATCAAATCAATAATGTACTGGTATTCCCCGGTATGTTCCGGGGAGCTTTAGACTGCCGTGCAAAATGCATTAATAATGAAATGAAAATCGCCGCAGCTTATGCTATCGCCTCCATGATTCCCGCAGAGCAGCTCAGTGACGAAAACATTGTGCCCTCTGCCCTGGACCGTACTGTGGCCGATGCCGTGGCCAAAGCGGTCATGAAAGCCGCCAAAGACAGCGGTGCGGCTCAAAAATAAACCCTGTTGCGAGTGCTTTTATCGATATAACGGCAATTTGATTTTGCCGCTTATCTTGAATTGCCATTTCCCCTGTCGGAACGTCGCAAAACAGTTTCTCCGGCAGCGCAAATCTTATCTGCCACACATAAAATAATGCTTTCTCGGTATTTTGGTAAAGCAAAATTCAACGGGAACATGTGCGTTTGAATCATATTTTTTTCGATATCATTCAGAAAAAAATCTCGCGTGGCATTCTGCAATGCACGTTCCGCATGAAAAAATGCATGCAGCCGATGGCCTTGATCGGATTTGTGCCAATCATATAAAAAATAATCGTGCAGAAGAGCACCTCTCACCAGAGATCTGACATTCACGTGCACCTTAAAAAGAATCGCAAGCATCACGCACATTTTTGCAACCGTCACTGAATGCTCATATACGCTGACCGCACCGTGTTGACGGTATGCTTTCGCTGCTTGCATTCCCTTGGATTTTAAAATATCCTTGCCAAACCGCTCCACTGCATATTCGGTATATTGATTTCTCCGCATTGCTCTCTCCCCCCGATTACGGTTTCACAAATCGTCTGTATATTCCCATTTGTTTCTCATAAGATATTATCAAAAGGGGCTGTCTCGATAAGACAGCCCCTTTTTTAACTTGTCCGATTCAACATTTACATTGATACGAATTCCGAAAAAAAACGAATCAATTCAATTTCAAAATTAAACCAAACCTTGAGCAATCATTGCTTCAGCCACTTTTTCAAAGCCTGCAATGTTCGCGCCGGCAACCAAATTATATCCAAGGCCGTATTTTTCTGCTGCTACAGCGGAATTATCATGAATTTCTTTCATAATACCGCGAAGCTTTGCATCAACCTCTTCCTCAGACCAGCCATAACGCATTGCATTTTGGCTCATCTCCAAAGCAGAAACCGATACGCCGCCTGCGTTCACAGCCTTTGAGGGAGCAACCACTTTGCAGTTCTCCATCAAGAACGCAAGTGCATCGTTGCGAGTCGGCATATTAGCAACCTCTACATAGTAAAGTGTCTTGTTGTCGACAATTCTCTTTGCCTCGGTCATATCAATTTCATTCTGTGTTGCACACGGCATAATAATATCTGCTTTAACACCCCACGGTTTCTCACCTGCAAAGAACTTCGCCTGCGGGAACTGTTTTACGTAATCCTCAGCTTTGTCGCGACCGGATGCACGCATTTTCAAAAGATATGCAATCTTTTCTTCGGTGTTTACACCTTCCGGATCATAAACATATCCGTCCGGACCGGAAATCGTTATTACCTTTGCTCCGAGCTGAGCTGCTTTCTTACAAACACCCCAAGCCACATTGCCAAATCCGGAAATTGCAATGGTCTTTCCTTCAATCGAATCGTTAAAATGTTTCAGCATTTCAACGGTATAATAAATTGCACCGTAACCGGTTGCCTCCGGACGGATTTTGCTTCCGCCGTAGGAAAGGCCTTTTCCGGTAAGTACGCCGTTTTCCCAGGTTGCTTTAATTCTCTTGTACTGGCCGTAAAGATATCCGATTTCACGACCGCCGACACCGATATCTCCTGCCGGTACGTCTACATCCGGACCGATATGGCGATAAAGCTCTGTCATATAAGCCTGGCAGAAACGCATGATTTCAGCATCGCTCTTGCCTCTCGGGTCAAAATCCGAACCGCCCTTCGCACCGCCGATCGGGAGCCCGGTCAGGCTGTTCTTAAAGGTCTGTTCAAAAGCTAAGAACTTCATAATTCCGGAATAAACGGAGGGATGGAAACGGAGTCCTCCCTTGTACGGACCGATTGCCGAGTTAAACTGTATACGGAATCCGCGATTTACATGAACCTTGCCGGCATCATCCTGCCAAGTAACACGGAACATAATTTGACGCTCCGGCTCCGTCATGCGCTCCAACAGTCCCATTGCTTCATATTCAGGATGTTTTTCAACAACTTTCTCAAGGCTCTTGAAAACCTCCTCTACCGTTTGAATGAACTCTGGTTCGTTGGAATTACGCGATTTTACATCATCAATTACCTTTTCAATATATGAATTCATGAAAAGTCCTCCCCAAACATTTTTTTAAAATTGAAGTATTCTCACTTAAGAATACTCTGTAATCCATACATAGTTAATCATATAACAAACCAAGCTAAAAGTCAATAACCTTTCCAAAGCTTTCCTGCTTAGAATGTTAAAATTTGTCGCAAACGGTTTTTTATATCATTAAAGCAAAAAGGGCCTTAAATTTTGCAAGATTTAAGGCTCTTTTATTGGTTTTTATTTATTTTTCAACAGCTCTTCCATACAATCACTCATTGTATAATGTCCGGCCGGTTTCCCGATCATAAACTCGATCGCGCGAACGGTTCCGTTTGCAAACAAGTCTCTTGACAAGGCACTGTGAGATAATACAATCGTTTCATTTTCTCCGGCAAACAGCACCTCGTGCTCGCCGACAATATTTCCGCCGCGTACCGAATGAATTCCGATTTCATTGATTGCCCGGGGCCTTCTGACGCTGTGCCGGTCATATACATATTCGGCATCATAGTCGGTTACCGATGCGACAGCATCGGCAAGCATCAGCGCCGTTCCGCTCGGAGCATCCAGTTTTTTATTGTGATGCTTTTCAATAATTTCAATATTAAAATCCGAGCCCAATGCAGCAGCCGCTTTTTTGGAAAGAGCCATCAATAGGTTAATTCCGATGGACATATTGCCGGTATAAAACACCGGGATCCGTTTGGCCGTTAGAAAAATCAACTCTTTTTCTTCATCGGTATGACCGGTTGTCGCAATTACCAAAGGAATTTTGCGCTCGATTGCAGCCTCGGTAATGGCATTAACCGTAGTATGATGGCTGTAATCAACAATAATATCCGCAGAAACCTCCGCATCCGTCATTTTTTCAAACACCGGAAATCCGTTTTTTGCAGTCAGGTTGCTTTCATCCACTTGAATATCCACGCCCGCAACAATCTGCATATCTTCTCTTGACGCAACTATATTCTGAATGGCTTTCCCCATCCGTCCATTGCATCCGTTTAAAAGAATTTGTATCATATTTTCCGTCCTCACTGTCTTTTTTTATAATTTCGTGTGAATGAAGCAAAATGGCTGACTCCCTCGCGCAATACACTTAAAAACCGATCGACTTCGTCCTCTCGGTTTTCAGGTTTAAAACTGACTCGAACCGAGCAATCCGCCTCATCGGAAGTAATTCCGAATGCTGTCAAAACCGGACTCACTGTGTTTTTATGGGAAGAACATGCCGATCCGCTTGACACATATATCCTTTCCTTGGAAAGATATCGCAGCAGAATCTCACTCTTGACCCCCGGCAATGCAATATTCACAATATGCGGCGCCCAATTGCCCGACGGGCAATGGATCAAAATCCCCGGGATATCCCGAAGACCGCTTAACAACCGTTGTTTTAATAATGAAAGCTGTGATGTATCGGAGTCCAAATTTTTGCTCCGTTCTTCACATGCTGCTGCAAATCCGGCTACCCCGATTGTGTTTTCCGTTCCGGAACGCAGTCCGTATTCCTGTCCGCCGCCCAAAATCACAGCGTTCAGCCTTTTTGCCTGAAGCGCCGCATTCGAAACATACAGTGCGCCGCAGCCTTTCGGACCGCCGATTTTATGTGCACTGATGCTGATGGCATCTGCCGTTGCAGCGGAAAGCGGATCCGTAAACTTTAGGAACGCCTGCACCGCATCCGCATGACAAAAGACCGTCGGATTTTTGCGACGCAGTATCGAAAAAGCCTCCTCCACTGCATAACGCGCACCCGTTTCGTTATTGACCATCATAAATGAAGCCAAAAACACATCCTTCGACGCACGCTCAATCGCCTCCATATCGAGCTCTCCGTTTCGAGTGCCGATACGTATCACCGAAAAGCCCAAGGATTCAAGCAAACGGATCGGTTCCGAAACAGACGGATGCTCGCTGTCATCGGTCATAATTTTCATTTTTCGATTATGGGGCTTTGCAAAAGCACAACCCAAAATCGCTAAATTGTTCGCCTCGGTTCCGCTGCCCGTTATAATCAAATTCCGCTCATCGGCATGCAAACGGAATCCCATCGCAACCAAAATCTTGCGCTTATGTGCAATATATGCCTTTTCCGCCTCAAGCCCGATGTGGTGAAGGGAAGAAGGATTCCCGTATTGCCGTGCCGCCTGTTCCATAGCCGCCAAGGCCGTATCGGACAATGCGGTAGTGGCGCTGTTATCAAAATAAATATCCGTTTCCATTATTTTAGCTTCACATAGGAAATGCATTCCTGTATTGTATTATAGTAAGTATCATATTGCTCATCCAGTGCGGCGAAAGTAAAAATATACATCTGCGCGCCGGAAAGCAGGGTCCCTTTCACCGAAACAATCTGCTCAAAACGATACGGCGTGCCGGCAACCGTTGCTTTATACTCGTATCTCTTAGCAGGTTCTCCGCCGAGTGTCGTCTCTTCTCCTTTGACCGTATACTCCAAATCGGGGAAGGTCGAGCGAAACGTATCTTCATAACTTTCCCAATACAAATCAATCGGATGCTTCGGCTCATCTCCGCTCGAAGCGGTAGGATTCGCCGCTACCATCATACTGATGCTGGCAGAATGATCCTTTGAGCTCGCCGTAACGACCGCCTCGGTATAAGTGGTCTCCCAATCATTCGGAATATACATTGAAAAATCCGCATTTTGTGTATCCGCCTCATAAAATCCTTCATGAACGGCACTTTCCGCACAACCGCAGACACTGCCGACACAAAAAAGCATCAGCAAAGCAAAAATTACGAATCTTTTGCCCATTTGTTTTTTCATATTTTTCTTCCTTTACATTTGGTTGAAAGCATGCTTTGCATACTTTATCTATCATTCTCAATCATATTAATAATATTATATCTGCCCCATCCGCCGCTGTCAATAGATGCATCGGAAAGCCACTGCAAAAATATGAGCCTTGCATTTGATTGAATTTGCGATCAAAATTTTCATTAACGCCAATAAAAAAGGGCCGTCCTTACGGACTGCCCTTATCCTGTTATATTAAACCTTTCGGCATATATCATGCTTCCAACTGCTTCCCTAAAAAGCTTGCTGCCGTTTGAATCAGCTTCGTCTGCGTTTCCAGAGTGCCGTGCGTCGTCAAGGACGCAGGATCCGCATTCCCCGGCGCTACCGCCGCTACACAGCCGATTACATCGCCCTCAACAAAAATCGGCATAATGCAGGTTGCATAAAAATTGGTATTGTCCCCGCTGATGTAAATGCGGTCACGCTCCAAGTCTTTTTCGTCCGCTACATATAGAGAACGCGCCTCAATTGCCGCGTCAAGTTCCGGTGAAATTTTGCGATCTACATTTTCTTTTTTGGAAATTCCTGCGCAGGCAACAATGCTGTCTCTATCACAGATAATCACCGGGAAATTGCAAGTTTTATACAGTGAATCCGCATATTGTGCAGCAAAATCGGTAAGCTCCCCGATCGGCGAATATTTTTTAAAAATTACTTCCCCTTCCCGATCGGTATAAATCTCCAGCGGGTCGCCTTCCCGAATACGCATTGTACGGCGGATTTCCTTGGGAATTACCACACGTCCGAGGTCGTCAATTCGACGGACAATTCCGGTTGCTTTCATATTTTTACTCCTCCCAAACCAAGTTCTTTTACAATATATCGAAAAATATATTTCAAACCATTTTTTATGACTTTGTCTTCAAAGTTTTTATTCGAATCTCAGATTGCCGTTACACTTTCAATTTTCTGTCACAAATTGATTTTGCCTTGTTAGTGTTGCCCGCAATGACAAAATTATGCACTGCTTTCAAAAACTTTTTCCATTTTTTCGATATGCTTCAAAAAATTCGGTTTCAAAGAAGTATTTTTGACTTTTTTCGTCCTTGCGCATTTTTGAATATCGGAATATACATCAAAGGGGAGACGGCGCAAACCGTCTCCCCTTTATTCATTTATCCTTCGGTTATTCCCCGCAACCGCGAAGAATATCTCCTGCCCGAACCGCAAAATCCGTCTTCATTTGGAAATGCATATACGGATGCGGAACACTGTCAATCGCATTTCCTTCCTCATCATAAAGCTGCCCCACACAAAGCCTTCGCCCGCATTGTCCGGGTACTAAAATCTCGGCATTATCAAAGCTTGAAAATTTGTTTCGTTGCACAAACTGCGCCATTCCGCTTTTTTCATCATAGCTTTCTGCAATAGCCAAGAATGCCTTTTCTTTCAAATATCCGTTATTGGATACGGTTTGTGCATTTTTCATCGGATCATCAAAGAAATAACCCGTGCAGTATTCTCTGTGCGTTACACTGTCAAGCTCGGTCTTCCACCGCGCATCATATTGAAAATCGGCTCCCTGCGCTCGATACGCTTCCATTGCCATACGATAAGTGTTGGTAATCACCGCAGTATAATACGCGCTTTTCATCCGCCCCTCAATTTTAAAGCTGTCAACACCGCTCTCCATCAGCTCCGGAATATGTTCAATCATGCACATATCCTTGGAAGCCATAATAAATGAACCGTGCTGATTCTCTGAAATTCCGAGTTCTTCTTCCTTTTGGCGGATAATATATTCATAGTCCCAGCGGCAAGGCTGTGCACAAGCTCCGCGGTTGGCATCCCGGCCGGTTAAGAAATTGGAAATCAAGCAACGGCCGCTCATGGAAATACACATAGAACCGTGAATAAACACCTCAAGCTCCAACTCCCGTGTCGTATGCGCACGAATATATTGGATTTCGGACAAACGCAGTTCTCTCGCTAAAACAATGCGTCGAACTCCCAACCGGTGCCACGCCTCGCAGGACGCAGCACTGACTGTATTGGCCTGTGTTGAAAGATGAATTACTGCATGGGGGATCACCTCACGGAGCAAAGTAATCACACCGATATCCGCCACAATAAAAGCATCAATGCCGAGCGGAGCAACCGCTTCCAAAAACTTGCGCAAGCGAGGGTATTCGTCATCATGCGGCATGGTATTCACCGTCAAATATAGGCGTTTTCCCTTGTTGTGGACCTCATCCACCGCGCGCCTCAGCTCATCCAAACTGAAGTTTGCCGCGGCAGACCGCATCCCGAAATCCAAACCGGCAAGATAGACGGCATCCGCCCCAAAGCGGATTGCCGACTGCATCTTTTCATAGTTTCCTGCCGGAGAAAGCAATTCAACCATAATTTTTATATCCTTTCTCCGCAAATCGGAGTTTTTATACAACCGAAGATGACCGATTTACTTTTTGCCGGCATTAATTCTTTCTATTGCTGCATTATGCTCATACAATGTACGGGAGAATACTGTGGTTCCGTCATTATCCGCAACAAAGTAATAATAATCCGACGAAGCGGGATACAGTGCCGCCTCAATTGCATCCAATCCGGGATTTCCGATTGCTCCGGGAGGCAATCCGTCATACAAATACGTATTGTACGGATCGTTAATTTCTTTGTCTTTCGGATCCACCCGATCCTTTCTCTCGCCGCCGATTGCATAAATGATAGTAGAGTCACACTCCAATTTCGGGTAATCCGGCGATTTCAGACGATTGTGAATGACGGAAGAGACATACTCAAACTCCGCGGTTTTTCCGGACTCCCATTGAATCATAGAAGCAATCGTCACAATATTATCCATTGTCATGCCAAGCTCGCTGGCACGGTCATAATATTTGCTGTTAATCTTGGTATCAAAATTTTCAAGCATCTTATAAATTGCCGTTGCTTCATTCGAATCGGCATAGAAGTAATACGTATCCGGGAACAGATATCCTTCCAACCGATATTTACGATGAGGATCATCGATCTGCGTTTTTAAGAACTCATATTCATACGGATAATTCTGAATCACATCGATAAAGCCCTCGCGGGTTCCGATTCCGTGTTCAACAAATTGATCGATTATATCGTCAACCGTCTGCCCCTCATAAAAAGTCAGAATCACGGTTTGTCTCTCGGACTGACGGCCCAAGAACGTACGAATCAGCGCGTCGTATCCCATATTTGCCGAAACTGAATATTCCCCGGCTTTGTATTCATCGCCGTAACCGCGGAAAGCATGATACATCCGAAACATAGAGGGATATCGAATAATTCCCTGCTCATGTAAAATTTTCGAAAGCTCTCGTGTGGTCAACGTATCGTCTACCGTAATTTCCGCAACATAATCGTCTTTAACGAACGCAAATACGTCATTGGAAAACACAATTACAAAATAGCTGATTAACACGGAAATCAGAAGCACCGATACAATATATATAATGGATTTAAGCACATTGGAAAGCGCCGATTCCGAATCCTCTTCCCCGGCATAATAGGCGCTTTCGTTATCGGAAATGCGCTTCTTTTTTTTCTTCTGCGCATTTTTTATTGAATTTTTGCTGTTCATAATTTTCTTTTTTGATTTCATAGCCCCATCCGTCAACTTTTCCGGTTCGGAACGTTCCGATTCGCCCGAAAAAGATTCTGACATACTCTTTATTTCTTTTGGCGCTGCATTTTCCGGTGTCCTTTGACCGACGGAACGTCTGGCACGCGGGGATGATATATGCCTTGCAGCTTGTCCGTTGTTTGATCCCTTTGACTCGGAGGAAGACGTGTTTTTTTTCGAGCTCAGCATTTTTTCTAACATCTGGTCCTCATCCGCGCTGAGCGGATTCGGGATCACGCGCGTATCCCCAAAATCATCCGGCTTCATTTGCCCTTTTGAATTTTCGTCATCCGAAGAAGCTGAAAAATTCTTTTCACGATTTTTTTCCATAGTTTCCACCTTTATGTTTCAATAACTTATATCACTCTGCAAACAGAGAGTATAAAAATGAGAAAACAGACTAAGAATGTCGGTGAAATCAACATTCTTCCGAATTCCGAAAACCAAAGAGCCACGCTCCGCGGTCCTTTCGGAGACGGTTCATTGCTGAGTCCCATATTATAAATAATCCGTTCCGCTTCCGACAGAAAAAGAATAAGAAACAATAAAAACAGAGCCAATAAAATAAAAACAAGAAATATAATATTTTCCGGCTTGGCAAATACATCCCAAATATATCCTTCAATAAAGATACTGAAAATATTATTGATGATATGAATAATCACCGTTGAAAGCAGCGAACGGGTGATATACGCCGTAAAACCCAATACAATACCGCCGAAAAGATAAACGGGAAGTCCCCTTATGCTGAAATGCAACATTGCAAACAGCATAGACGGCATTAAAATCGACATCAAAATTCCGCAGTCTTCATATTCAGCCTGCACTATGCCGCGAAACACAAATTCCTCAGTGACGGCCGGAATCACTGCAAATACCGTAAGTACATATAAACCCTTTAAAAAGCCGCTATCCCCCGACGGCACCGAATATGAATAGAGCGAATAGCTCTCCTGCACAACCCCAAAGTAGCTCAAAAGCAATTTTATAATCGCCGTTCCGAACAGAAGAATCAAGGCGGCAAGGACCGTAATCGGAATCTTATCCGGCGTAAGCAAGCGGATTTTCAAGTGATCGGAAAAGTTGTCCGAATGCAGCTTGCAATAAAGAATGGCCGGAAACAGAAAAATCAGCAATTGCAGTAAAATCAATGCAAGATAGGCGCTTTCTCCACTGGTGAAAATATCCTGATTGATGTGTACCGAAACCTTAAGAAGAATGAAAATAAGTGCTACAAGTCCCGGGGCAAGGACCGACTTTTTCATCTTATCCAATTGCCCGTACTCCCTTTTCGCTCACAATCACATCACAGGCTAAATCATATCGGCCGCGGGGAATGGTTTTTAAAATAAAATCGGAATAAGCAAGCCCCACCTTAACTCCTTCGAAGCGGTTTAAAAAGCGGTCATAAAATCCGCGGCCGTAACCGATTCGATATCCTTGGACATCAAAAACCACTCCGGGAACAATACATACCGCATGATCCCGCTGTGCATTGGAAATATAATCATAAACCTCGCATTCCTCGGTCGGCTCCATAATTCCGAGAGCACCCGGCGACAGCTGCGCAAGATCCCGCACGATGCGGTATTCCATCGTATTGTCTTTTGTGTTGCATTTCGGATAGGCCACCGTCTTGCCTGCTGCAAGCGCCGCATTGGAAATCGCATTCACATCGATTTCATCCTTCAGCGGTGCATACAGCAAAACAGCCGATGAATAGCGATATGTGATGGAAGAGAGGAAAAGCTGAATAATCTTGGTATCCTGCGCTTTTTTTTGCACCGGATCCAAAGCGCGGCGTTTTTCCAAATATTCCTGTCTGAGCTCCGTTTTTACTGTTTTAATCGGTTGTATCATTATGCAATTACCTGTCCCTTAAGCTTTGAGGCAACTTCGTCGCCGCATAGTAATGAAACTAACATCAGAGCAAACTCTGTACTGACGCCCATTCCTCTCGCCGTTATAAATATATCGTCGCAAACTACATTTTTCCCGCTGATCGTAGCTCCGATAAGCTTTTTTTCGAGTCCCGGATAGCATACCGCCGTTTTTCCTTCCAGCATTCCGCGTTCACCGAGAATCGTCGGTGCGGCACAAATTGCGGCAATATAATGTCCCTGAACGGAAGCCCGGTCAATCAGCTTTAAAAGCTCTTCACTGGCTGCCAAATTTTTGGTACCCTCAGAGCCGCCCGGTAAAACAATCATTTCAATTTCACTGTTCGGATCAATCTCATTCAAGGTGCAATCCGCGGTAATACGAATTCCGTGTGCACCGGTAATTTCACGTCCGGACACACCGACAAGGCAGGTATCCACTTCCGCACGGCGCAACAAATCGCATGGAGTCAACGCTTCGATTTCTTCCACACCGTCTGCCAAAAAAATATATACCATACAAATACTCCTTTCTTTCAATTCCCAAAAGGCTCTGTTTTGTCCTCTTCGTCTGCCAGCATCGCCGCATACAGAGGATGGTCCCAAGTTTTTTTCAAAAAGCAGTGCAACGTATGCGCTTCCAGTACTGCCGCATCAATGGACCGAGCCGCATTTTTCATACCGTAAAGAAAAAACGGCAAATCCGGGAGCAATGCTCCCTCCGTTACAAGAGCAAACCGGCGATACCGCATATAGGATTCCCGCGCACCGCATTCCTGCGTCAGTATCTGCGGATCTTTTCGCCGTATTCCGCACCGATAGCCGAATTTGGAATACATCTGAACCAACCCGTCGTTTGCCGCTACCAAGAAAACCAATTGACATCCGCGGCTCTCCAGCTTGTTTTTTGTATATGCATCAAGCGCGCGGAATATTCCCTGTCCCCGAAGCTCTTTCTGCACACTGATCGCATACAGATAGGCCGCATCGCAAAAACTGCCCTTATGCAAAACTCGCATCGGCACAGCGTGAACCGCACCCACAATTCGATTGTCTTCTTTTGCAACAAAAATATTGTTTTCGCAGGGAAAGCTGTCATAAAACTCCATAATGGATTTTCGGCAGTCCCCAAAAGAATTCTGCCAGAGCGTAATTAAGCCTTCCCGGTCCTGCGGCTGTGCAGTTTGATAGCTTCGATTTGTCTGCATTATTCTAACTCTTCTCGGTTCAACATCATTTCCATATACTGCTGTTTACTGATCAACACCGTTCTCGGCTTTTGCCCCTCGGGAGCACTGACAATATTCATCTGCTCCATTTTATCAATGAGTTTGGCCGCGCGCCCGTAACCCAAGGAAAGCCTTCGCTGAATCAATGAAGTGGATATTTTTCCGCTTTCAACCGCGAGTTCAATCGCCGCTTTCAGCATCGGGTCCGCATTGGGTTCATCCACAGACTCCCCGTCAATCGCCGCGCGTCCTTTTTTGCCGACACCGCAACGCTGCGCCTCTTTTTCAATAATCTCCATTACTCCGTCTGCATATTCGACTTCTCCGGAATTTGTTTTCAGAAAGTCTGTAATGGATTCGATTTCTTCCTCACTGACAAACGCTCCCTGTACACGGCGCGGCTTGGAATATCCGACCGGAGCATAAAGCATATCGCCTCGGCCAATCAGCTTTTCAGCGCCCTGAATATCAATAATCGTTCTGGAATCCACTTGCGATGCAACAGTAAATGCAATTCGCGAGGGGACATTCGCTTTAATAAGACCCGTGATAACATCCACTGACGGACGCTGCGTTCCGATAATCAAGCACATTCCGGCGGCTCTGGCCTTTTGCGCAAGGCGGCAAATCGAATCCTCCACCTCATCCGGAGCGCTCATCATTAAATCGGCAAGCTCATCGATTACAATTACAATATGCGGCAGAAACTCTCTGTCCGGATCGTTCTTGGTAATCGAATTGTAGCCCTTGATATCTCTCGCTCCGACATCCTCAATGAGCTCAAAGCGCCGTTCCATCTCGGTAACCGCCCAATGCAAAGCACCGGCTGCCTTTTTGGGATCCGTCACCACAGGAATCAGCAAATGCGGAATTCCGTTATAGATTCCGAGCTCTACCTTCTTCGGATCAATCAGAATAAATTTCACTTCGGTAGGCATGGCTTTATAAAGAATGCTGACAATAATACTGTTCAAACATACACTTTTTCCCATACCTGTTGCGCCGGCAATCAACAAGTGCGGCATTTTCGGCAAATCGACATATACCGGTGTTCCGGCAACGTCCACTCCGAGAGCGGCATTCAATTTGCTCGGGGCCTCTCTGAAGGCCGGATTCTCAATCAATTCCCGCACATATACTGTCGACACATTTTTGTTCGGCACTTCAATCCCCACCGCGCACTTTCCGGGAATAGGCGCTTCAATACGCACACCCGTCGTCGCCAGATTAAGCGCAATATCATCCACCAAATTCGCAATGGAACGCACCCGCGTTCCTGCATCCGGTGAAAGCTCATACCGTGTTACCGTAGGACCTCTGGAAATATTAACAATTTTAGTCCGTACGTTAAAGCTTTTCAACGTATCGACTAACTTCTGACCGTTGGTTTCAAGCTCCGCGGAAATATCTACGTTTTTCGTCGGCGGCGCCTTTTGTAAAAGCGTAATCGGCGGGAATCGGTATATGTTCATGGATGACGGTTTGTCGTTTTGCGGCAACCCGTTATCGGATTCCACACGCTTTTTCTGCAGCACCAGCGCTTCATCCTCTTCCGATGCGGCACCATCCGCTGTAAGCGAAAGATCCACATCCGCACTCATCACTTCATCGGAATACATATTCTTCGACTCGGGCGTGCTCTTCTCAGGATTCACAAAAATCTCCTCAAGGCAAATTTCCGAGGTGTCAATTTGGACCGCGTCGCTGCCAATATTTTTCTGGAAAGCTTTGATTTTTTTGTTGGTTCGGCTGGGTTTGACGGTTTCCAGCACAACCCCGTCCTCCACAATGGCCTCTACTCCGCCGTTTTCCGCTTCCGCCGCTGCTTTTGCCTCGTCAAAAACGTCCACGTCAATTGCCTCCAGCGTACCGCCGGCTTCCGCTCCGTCTGTCTGCGGCTCAGAGGAAATATCCGGATTCTCCGGCACGGTATTCATATATTCCCGTTTGGCCTCCAGCCGCGATTTTTCAATCTGCCGCTGTTTCATAGCCTCTTCATGACGAGCGCGTCTTTTTCGAATGGACTCTGCAATCGTGCGAGGAGTCAGCCCGAACAGGAACATACAGAATGTAAGTACCATAAATACGGCTATAATTACAGTAAACGTGAAACCGAAAATTTTAATAAACAACGCGCCGAGGCCGCCGCCGATCACACCGCCGCCCCGCAAAAGCAATCCCTCAGACCAAAGAGAAACAACATCAAAATTCGTGCTGTCACCCGTCGAGATGAGATTGATTAATACGGATAAAAAAGTCAAAAACAGGAATGCATAAATCAGCTTGTAGCCGACATTTACATTTTTTACATCCGTCTTCCAAAAATATGCCGCCAACAGCAGCAAAGCAGGAACGGCAATTGCTGCCCCCGCAAACAAACCGCAAATCACATTTTTCACTGCACTGCCGAGAATGCCGATACCGCTGGCACCCTCTATCGAAGGATTGGAAAAAAGGCAAATCCCGACAAAAACAGCAAGCAAGCTCCACACATACGGCAGTATTTGATGAATCAGTTTTTCTTCCGGCGCACGCTGCGAAACCACGGATTTTTCCGTTTCTTTTTTTGCAGCTTTGGAACTCGGCGCTTTTATATTTTCTTTTTTGCTTCCGCGTGAAGTCCGCTGATTTTTTTTCTTTTCCGCCATGATTCTACCGTCCTTTTGACTAAAAGCAAACTAAGCAATCGATTAACCGAAAACAGCCGTTAAAATTCCGACCACGATGCAGTAATATCCGAAGAAACGGAAATTCGCCTTTTTTGAGATATAAATCAACAATTTGATTGCTGCTATACCGGTTAAAGCGGCAGCAATCATGCCGGCAGCATACGCCATAAGATCGCTCTGCGGCACCGGGTTTGACACCAAATCGCCGATGGAAAGGATATTCGCGCCTAAAATAGCGGGAATCGATAAAATAAAGGAAAATTTCACCGCATACTCTCGCGGGAATCCCATCAGCAATCCGCCTGTAATCGTTGAGCCGGAACGCGAAATTCCCGGTACTACCGCGCACATTTGAATCAGTCCCACAAAAAAGGCATGCCGTCCTTTGATCTCTTCAGGGGCAAGCTCGGTGCGGCGGTGAGATGCAATCCAATCGCTCAAGAGCAGCATACCGCCGTTAAAAATCAAAATAATACCGATTACCTTTGTATATGCACAGAGCATTTCCACATAATCGTTGACAAATACCGCCGCAACCATCGGCAATGTCGCAATCAAAATAAACAGAACAAACCGCTCGTTCAGATTATAGTCCGTTAATTTGAATTTGCCTCGGAAGAATTTCCCCAGCATGGTAAAAAACGCCGGAATCAAAGCAAATATATCCCGATAGTATACAATAAATACCGCAATCAGAGTACCGAAATGCAACAGAATATTAAAGGTAAACTGTTCCTCAATATTTTCCATATGAAAAATATTTTGTAATATTGCCAAATGTCCGGAACTGGAAATCGGTAAAAACTCTCCGAGGCCTTGAATGATTCCCCAGAAAATTGCAGATAATATACTCACAATGAACTCCTTTATCTATTTAAATAATAGGTGAACAACGCATTAAAATGATTCGGTTTTTTTAACAAGCATAATTCGATATAGTATTATAGTAACAAAAAAACGAAAAAAAAACAATAGCAATCCAGTATATTTCTGTATTTATACACATTTAACCACGTATAAACTGCCATAAATTAGGAGGTTTGCTTGAAAAACAATCGATGCAAATACATTTTTATCTTAATCCTTATCGGAATAGCAAGCGGACTCATCGGCGGATTCCTCGGCACGGGAGGAGGAATCCTTTTGGTGTTTGCCCAACGCCGGCTGTATCGAAAAAAGGCCGATCCGCTCGGGGGAAGCACGCTGTCTGCCAAAGATATTTTTGCCTCAACCGTTTTATGCATTCTTCCGATGTCATTCCTCTCCGCCGCATTATATTTTCAAAACAAGGCATTTGACCTGCGTTCCTCCTTGCCGTATTTTATCGCCGCAATTCCGGGCGGATTCTGCGGCGCGTTTTTGCTGGACCGCTTTCATACATCCGTCATTAAAAAGATATTTGCATTGATTTTAATTTATTCCGGCATTTCTATGATTACGGGAGGTCTGCGTTCATGATCAACATTTTTTTGGATGCAGCGGCCGCATTCGCAGTCGGGACCCTTGCGGGGATCGGAGTCGGCGGCGGAGGCCTCTTGGTTATTTATCTGGTGCTCTTCCGTCATATCAACCAAATCGAGGCACAGGGAATTAATCTTGCTTTTTTTGTCCTGAGCGCAGCCGCGTCGCTCCCGATTCATCTCAAGAAGCGTCGGTTTTCATGGATTACCGTCATTTCGCTGTCCGTAAGCGGGCTTATCGGCGCATGGATCGGAAGTTCACTGGCAAAAATATGCCCTCCGGATATTGTTCGCAAATGCTTCGGCGGGCTTTTAATCTTCTCCGGACTCTTAGAACTCTTTTCCAAAAAAGAGGAAAAAACGAGATAATTTCCTCAAACATTACATTTTTATTGAAAAACATATTGACAAACCCGATTTTATATGGTAGCATAGTTAAGTCGTTTGATCCACTAGCTCAGACGGTAGAGCATTTGACTTTTAATCAAAGGGTCCGGAGTTCGAATCTCCGGTGGATCACCACAGCGATATAAACCGAAAGCCATCGAGAAAAATTCTCGATGGCTTTTGGTTTTGCAAGGCATTTACACGGACAATAAAATATTCTTTTGAGGGCGATATCGTTACTGCACGGATCGTCCTTTTTAACATTGCGGTATTCCCCAATCGACAGGTTTCCAACAGAATACAAATCCCGACAGATTACAGTCTGCCGGGATTTTCTCTTTGCTTATTTTTTTCGGATGCATTCAAATACTTCTTTATTGGTACCGTAAAAAACATCATCCTGATGGCTGATCATTTTGCAAAACTCTTCAAAACGGTCCCAATATTCATATCCTTCCGCTTCATATGTATGCCCCCACACATATAAAAGCATCGGCTTCTGCGGATTCTTTTCCGCCAAGAATTTCTCAGCCAGCGGAAACAGTACCTGCGGCTTTGAAAAATGGACCGTCGGACGATAACACAGAAGATTGTCTGCCTGAAGATCATACAAATCACCGGTACCGATAATTTCACGTGCATACCAGATCGGTGTATTCTCACGAATCAACCGAACAACGCGTTCGTCGCAATCGCCGTAAGGATATGCCATTCCCACAACAGGATATCCTACCAGTTTTTCGATATTTTTGCGATCCTCTTCGACTTGTCTTATCACTTCTTCATCGCTCTGTTTTGGAAGTCTTGCATGGGTTAGACAATGCACTGCGACCTCATGTCCGCGATATACATCCTGAACCTCCCACGATTCCACCTCGGAATGATCGGCATCATGATTCGGCGTGGTAAAACGTTCATCACTCAAGCGATGCTTTGTTCCGAAACGGCCGGAATTAATGTTAAACGTCCCCTTCATATCATATCGGTTCAGCAAATCAACCATCTGCCGATCCGTCTGAATTCCGTCATCAAAGCTGAATGTAACCGCCTTCATTTTCCCGTGAAACATATTATATCCTCCATTATAGATATTTTAAAAACTCTGTTTTTACGGCATCTTTTGTCAAAAAGCAACGCCGTTTTCGGATCCGTAACTTTCGAGCCTATGAAAGACGGATACAGTATCAAAGCCCGCCGCCTCAGTCCCCGTCGATCGGTCGTCCCCGATTATCCGCACCGAAAACACTTTGTTTTTTAAATGACAAGAGCATTTTAGCACAAGCCCATCGTCCTGTCAAGAAACTCTTCGGGGTTTCCATCGCGTTTTTCGGCCTATTGAATATCGTTTGTACCATCGCTTAGCTCGGCAATGCTTTTCAACAGCTTTTTACAGCTCAAGTCTATCCCCAATGCACCGAGCGGAGCGGTGATTAAAATGCCGAGCACGGCAACCGAAAGAACGATACTCCCACAGGGCAGCCCCATCGAGAGCGGCACGGAGCCGATTGCCGCCTGCACAGTCGCTTTCGGAAGATACGCGATTACGCAAAAAAACCGCTCCCTGATATTCAGCGAGGTTCCGATAAGGCACAGCGCCACGCCGACGGCGCGAAATGTCAGCGCAATCCATATCATTCCGATGGCGGCCATTCCGGCACTGAGCGTATATCGAATGTCCACCGCAGCACCGACCAGCACAAACAAGATTACTTCGGCAGCAAGCCACAGCTTCCCAAACTTTTCCGACAGGCGTCTTGTCACGCAGTCGGCGCTTTTGATCTTCAATACGCACGCCATACTGACCACGGCAAGCAGTCCCGATACGGCAACCCACTGCTTGACCCATGTTTCAATTGCGATCAAAAGAAAAGTCACGCCGAGGATAATCATCACTTTTACACTGTTGCGAATGAGATGTCCGCGCGCATATGCCTTTTCAAAGAACAGCGCCAAAATGAGCGCAAATACCGCTCCGACGGCAACTCCGAGCAAAATTGAAATCGGGATATTGACAAAGTCAAGCAGTTTTGGCTTGCCGCCCTGCGCCATACTGAGAAATGTGGTAAACAATACGATCACAAAAATATCATCGCATGACGCACCCGTCATAATCAGTTGAGGAATGCTCTTGTCGGTTCCGCGTTTTTCCTCCATCAGCCGAATCATTCTCGGAACAACCACAGCAGGCGAAACAGCGCCGAGCACTGCTCCCATCACGGCAGCTTCCATAGAGGAAACACCCAATAACAGGGGCGCAAACAGCACATACCCGATAATTTCAAAGCTCGCCGGTACAAACGACATCAGCACTGCCGGCCGTCCTACTTTTTTAAGATCGGATAAATCGAGCGACAGCCCGGCTTTTATCAGGATGATAATAAGCGCCATTTGCCGCAGCTGCGATGATATGCCTAAAATTTGCGGATCGAGCCAATCAAGCACAAAGGGACCGAGAAGAATGCCGGAGACCATCATGCCGATAATCCGCGGCAGATGTATTTTTTCGCAGACTGCCGCAAGGGATAACCCGACAAGAAAAATGAGTGACAGAGACGTTACCATAAAAAATCCTCCTATAAACGCAGAAAAGCCGATGCCCGCTGCATCATAAAATGCAGAAGTCATCAGCTTATAATCAGCGGTTTCGGCATACGCCGCGGGAGAACTTCATTCCCTATAAAAATATTATATCACTCATTTTCCGAAAAAGCAAGTCGCCGCATCCAATCTGTTTTGATTGCCAAAAAGCCGGCATCATCGGTTCGTTTACAGCTTTGTAACAACACCGATAAAAATGGGCAGTCCGGTTGCATTATCGACAATTGCATATACAAACGGACGGTCAAGAACAACACGGAGCGGTTCTTCCTCCAT
Source organism: uncultured Eubacteriales bacterium (assembly GCA_934365155.1). Classification (GTDB taxonomy): domain Bacteria; phylum Bacillota; class Clostridia; order Oscillospirales; family CAG-272; genus RGIG8399. Next base: position 34,343 of record CAKRMZ010000012.1, read on the forward strand.
CGCCATATCCTTCATCCCACCCCAAGTGACTGCCGCGGCTTTCGTTCCGTTCCGATCAACCTGAATAAACACTTTTTGACAAACCTCGGAGCAATAGATCCCTCCGAGCGACGAAGAACCAAGCTTTGAGAAATCCGCATTTTCAGCAAACATATCGGTCATTCCCATAGCCTTGAGCGTATCATTCAGATTCATACTTGAAGTGTATGTGAACTCCGGCATCCATACCGACACCGCCGAAGATTGACGCGCGTTCCAAAGGCTCATCCACGCCGCGCCGTCAAGCGTATTGACGTATTCATAGATATCCGTCTCTTGATCGGGAAGCAACGCGACAATACTGTATTGATCTCCGATGTAATTCTTTGCAAATCCTTTCACGCCATCCGCCGACAGATATGTCCGCTCTTTGGATGACAGCATCTGCACCGCCTTTTTTGAACCGTCATAGCTTGTAAACTGACCGTCCCGGACATCCTTTTTTTCATATGCAACGGCCCATTTGGCGTCAAACGCCAATGCGTTAACGAGATACATGACTGTGCCCGGATCGATCTTGTCAATTATTTTTTCAATCATTCCGTCGGTATACCGCTTACACCAAGCGTTGATATCTTTGCATGTTGACTGATCAAACGGAGCCGTATAAATCTGCGCGCCATACCAGTCAGCGTTCGTTTGCAAAAATTCATCATTAACACAAAGTCGGTTTTCGTCATCACGAAACCAGATGGAATCCGCAAGATTCAACTTGCAGTCGTCAGCGCGGTAAAGAGAAGACGTATAGGCATACAAGGACTCATTGAGTGCATCGACATCCATACCGAATGCCGCTTCCATCTGCGCTTTTGTATTCCCATTCGCTCCGTTGGCGATCATAGCAAGGCATATTACGGCAGAAAGCGGAGAAACCAGGTCATTTTCACCGTCTCCTGTTACAATTCCCTTAAACAGAGACATTGAAAAATCCGCCATCGCAGCCTTAAATTCCTCGGTTACCGTCCCGGGGTCGGTTGCTCTGCGGCTGTAGTTTTTCGATGATTCCGCCGCTTTGATGCGAAAACCGCATGAGGTACAGGAAAAAAGCAGCATCCCGGCAAGCACAAAGCACAAACTGAAAGTAAATATTCGTTTCATTTTCGTTGAAACCTCCCTTTTATGTATGTGTATGTCCATTGTTTTTCTGTAATGCGCCGCAAGTATATTCTGTAGCCGAAAAAGAGCGTGTGATGGACAAAAAACGGCAGGCTCTGACAAAAAAGGCCCTCTGGGAAATCGTTAGATAAAACAAGATCACCATTGACTTTTCAAAAAACGGAACAAATTATCCGGAAAAATCAATGGCGATCTAATTCTTTGGAGGCGCCACCCGGAATCGGACCGGGGAATAAAGGTTTTGCAGACCTCTGCCTTACCGCTTGGCTATGGCGCCGAATCAATGCCATTCTTTGTTTAAATAAAATGGAGCGGATTACGGGGCTCGAACCCGCCACCTCGACCTTGGCAAGGTCGCGCTCTACCAAATGAGCTAAATCCGCGTCAACATATTCGATTTTTTATTTGCTATGCTTTTGCGCATAGCAAATAAAAATGGTGCCTCCGGTCGGAATTGAACCAACGACACGAGGATTTTCAGTCCTCTGCTCTACCAACTGAGCTACAGAGG
>CAKRMZ010000013.1 GCA_934365155.1 uncultured Eubacteriales bacterium
CCCTCGATGGAACTGTCGCTGAGGGTCGGGCATAACTCACGGATGTCCTGCTTGTTGAACCGTCCGATTTTATTTTCGCTTGCACGTCGCACCATTTCAAGCGCGGGCAATTTGGTTTCCACAAGCGCTATACGCTCATCCAGGTCCTTATATGCCGCCAAAATCGTCCCGAGAAGATACTTGATAAAGGGCAGAACATTTTCCGTCCCCTCATGCCAGCCGCTCTGGGACTGTGCCAATGCATCGTAATATAAATCTTTGTTTTTGGCAATTTTGGCTTCAAGCGAAATATACTTGCCCACGAAAAATCCGTTTTGATATAAAAGCTGCGTGGTAAGCAGGCGGCTCATTCTGCCGTTACCGTCATTAAACGGATGAATGCACAGAAAATCATGGATAAAAACCGGAATCGCGATCAGCGGTTCCAGCTCCATGTTTCCGATGACGCGGTTGTATTCTTCGCAGATTTTGTCAAGCGCCGCCGGCGTTTCAAAGGGAGAAAGCGGTGTAAACAAAATTTCCGTATGCCCGTCCGGATAGGTGGCGCTGATATAGTTCTGCACGGTTTTAGTGCGCCCTGCGACGGGATTGTTCATGTGGCTGTACAGAATTTTGTGAAACTGCAAAATATAGTTTTGCGTAATGGGGATCGCGTCAAAATCATTGTGGATGATGTTCAGCACATCACGGTACCCGGCGATCTCCTGTTCGTCACGGTTTTTCGGTGCGGTCTTTTCCTCAACAAGCTGCCGTATGCGCGTGTTCGTGGTAACGATGCCCTCAATGGCGTTCGACGCCTCGGTGCTTTGTATTTTGGCAATTTCAACAAGCTTTTCGAGTTCCTGCGGGCGCTGTTTTAAATACGGTTCTTGCTTACCGGCTTCCTTGTATATGGCTGCAATCAATCCTAAGATATCCGAATCCCACTTCTGATTCCTGATTGCGGAATAGTTAAAGTCTCTCATTCCCTTACCTCCGTTCTGTTTCCCTTAAATAATAGCACAAAATAAGGGAACAGTCAATGGGTTGTGCGAACTTTCCCTTATTATTATATCATGAATAGGGGAATTGTGTTCCATATACCCTCTGTATATTTCACACAGCCTTTACACAAGTACGGTATCGGATTTTTCGTTGCATTCTTATAATAAAAACCAAACTGAATCGTGTGAGTAAGTGGAAAGGATGAAGGATAAATGAAACGAGTATTAGGAATCATCACATCACTGGTTCTTTTGCTGACATCGGTATGCCCGGTCTATGCAACAGAAAACGGTCATGTAATCATCAATCAAGTATACGGTGCATCAGATGACGGGTATGCCGATTATAGTTTTATCGAGCTATATAACCCTACGAACAATAATATTAATCTGAACGGCTGGTCGGTTCAATACCGTTCATCGGAAAGCGGAAACCAAGCGGATAGTTGGGCTGTATTAAAACTGACGGGCGTTATCGAGGCAACCGGCTATTACCTTATCCGTTGCGGTGCGGTCACAAAGCCGTCGAGCGGTTTCTTTGCGGTTCCGCAGGGCAATCAGGAATGGGATATGCTTTTGCACAATAAGGGCGTATCGGTCGTACTGCTGAGCAATGACACGCCTTTGACCGATGCCTTTGCCGGTGATATTACGGCAGACGGATTTACATTTCCCAAAGGCTTTGTGGATTTGGCGGCTGCGGGCGGAAACGACGGTGACGCTGATCAGGCGCCACCCGCTTATGAAGGAGCATTTGCTTCGATTCAATCTAAAAAGAAAGCAATTCGACGCATCGGATTTGCGGATAAAAATAACAACGCTTTTGACTTTGAAGGAGTCAACTACAGCAAATCGGTATCTGCGGATAAAGGACCGCATGCAGGCAATACTTCCGTGATCCCGACGCCAAGTTTCACACCGGTTGATACCACAAACAAACAGTATACCGGATATTTTAACGCAGACTCCGCCGTAAAAGCCAAGCTGATCGCTCGCTACAATGCCGGAGCGTACAGTGCCGACGGCGGTTCGGCAGAAATCACCGCATACAACTCCGCAAACGGCTTTGCCTACTCGGTCAACGGCGTAAAGGGTACGCTGGTGATATGAGAAACTTGAAAAACAGAACGACGGTTGAAGCGCTTTCCGGCACAGAGATGAAAGCCGCCGAGCTTGCCGAAAATGCCGGAGACGGTTTTGCCTACGGCGATATGACCTCCGTAGCCGTTTCGCCCGATGGTAAAACTCTGGCAGTCGCTATGCAGGACGCCGATTATCAAAAGTCCGGCCGTGTACTGTTATTTGATTGCAATAAAGACGGCAGTCTTATCTACAGCGGGATTGCTGTGACGGGCGTCCAGCCGGATATGGTCACCTTTAGCGAGGACGGAACAAAGGCGCTGACCGCCGACGAGGGCGAACCGCGTGAGGGCTACACCGCTACCGGCGCGGTCGATCCGATGGGTAGCGTAACAGTGATCGATGTCAAAACAAAAAGCGCGTCAACCGTAGATTTTAAGGCATTTGATTCAAAACGTGATGAGCTCGTCGCAGCCGGTGTTGTGCTGAAAAAGAATACTGCGCCCAGTGTCGATTTAGAGCCCGAATATATTGCAGTAAGCGGCAACACCGCGTATGTCGCCCTGCAGGAAGCAAACGCTGTTGCTGTTCTCAATATTGAAACACTGCAATTTGAAAATATTTTCAGTCTGGCTTTGAGAATTACAGTAAGGTTGCAGTTGATCTGAACAAAAGCGACGCCAAGTATGACCCGAAAACCTATGAGAAAATCAAGGGCATCCGTATGCCGGACGGAAGTTCTACCGTCACGATAAACGGTGAAACCTATCTGCTGACCGCGAACGAGGGAGACAGCCGCGCATGGCCGGTGGGAACCGAAACCGACACCAATGAGATCAAAAAAAAGACTTCACCGGTAAACAGTATCAAAACCGGCGACAAGGTAACATGGTTTGATGCAGACCAGTACGACGGACTGGAATCCGGAACCGATTATGTTTTCGGCGGACGCTCCTTTACGGTGTTTAAGGTTACGGCAAACGGGCTTTATGAGGTGTTTGACAGCGGCAGCGATTTCGAAAAAATCACCGCACAAGTTCTTCCCGGTTATTTCAATTGCTCGAATGATACCATAGAGCTTGAAAACCATTCCGGTAAAAAAGGACCGGAGCCGGAAGGAGTTACAGTAGGAACGATTGGCGATCGCACCTATGCATTTGTCGGTCTTGAACGCACCGGCGGCGTAATGATCTATGACATTACCAATCCTGAAAATGCAATTTTTAAAAACTACTTTAACAGCCGTGATTATTCTGCCGATATTAAGGACGACGTTTCTCCTGAGGGGCTGACCTTTGTTGCGGCAGACAAAAACGAAAGTGGTGCTCCGGTGCTTATCGTGTCCAATGAAGTATCGGGTACGGCCAGCGTAATCGCGCTGGATGCCGATACTACCCCGCCCGAAATACTGAATGTTGAAAATGAAAAGACCTACTATGTCACCAAGAAGGTCGTGGCATATAACGATGACGAATCTCCGGTTACAGTTACTCTTAACGGAAACCCGGTAAATGAAAGTTTCTTCCTGCCCGGCAACTGCAAAGCAACCTACATAATCAGCGCAAAAGACAGCGTTGGAAACGAAACGCTTTATACCGTGTATATGAAGCCGATTTCTTCAATTACCGATAAACTGGGAAGCCTCTCTGAGAACACGGTAACATCGGCAGACAGCAGCTTGGTTACAGAAGTAGAAACGCAGCTTTTGGATATTGCAGGGGCATTTGACGAAAATGAATCGGAGAAAGCAGAGTGGAATGAACTGAAAGCCGCACTTGATCTATGCAAAAAGCTGGAAAACAAAATCGTAGAGGTCAGCAAAAGCCTTGACACTCTCCGCACAGCGGCAAACGCTTATTCCACCGATACAGTAAGTGAAAAAGACAAAGCCGATCTTGAAAAGTTGGCAGTCGATGCAAAAGCATTGCTCTCCTCAAACAATCTCACATCAACAGAAAAAAAAGAGACTGAAACATTGCTTTCCACCGTTAACGGACTGCTTGAAAAAATTGAAAACAGCGGCAACACACCGGCTCAGCCGGATCAGCCGCAGGATCCTGCGAAAGAAACCGATAACAAGACGGACTCTCCGCAAACCAACGACACCGACAATATGGGTCTTTGGATCGCACTGATGGTCACCAGTAGCGGAGTGATGCTCGGCGCAACGGTAATCGGTAAGAAGAAAAAATTGGTAAAATAAAACTTGCATAGCATAAAAGCGGTTCGCCGACTGTATTGCAGACGGTGGATCGCTTTTATCTATCGACAGATTCGCAATACGGTAATTTTAGAAATAGTGAACACTTGTGTGTAAAGGCAGTACCAAAGCGCAAGAAAGCTTAGTGTATAAAATACTTTTAACTGCAAACGGGCGTTTTTTTACACGGTTTTTGATTTGAAAGAAATGTGTGTTGCAGCAAACAACATTCTTTTTTCAGCACAAACGATGCTAAGATTATATTGCGCTGCTGTTGTAAATACGACTTTGCGGTAGAAAAAATTACAAATTCATGATACAATAATATATCGACAAACTTAAATTCGGGGATGTAAGCAGATGGTTTTATTCTTTTCCGCCACGGGAAATTGCAAATATGTTGCAACTCGCCTTATACAGTCCACTAAGCAGCAAATGTTTTCTATTGCGGATTGCATCCGGAACGGTCAATATGATTTTTCCGACGGTGCAATCGGTATTGTTTCTCCAACCTATGATTGGGGGTTACCGAGCATTGTAAAAGAATTTCTCGAAAAGGCATCATTTAAAACGGATTACCTGTACTTTGTTGCTACCTACGGCACCACACCCGGTGCCAGCGGGTATATGGCAAACAAAGCAATCCGCGAAAGAGAGATCGACGCGTATTATGCTGTCCGCATGGTGGACACATGGACGCCGATCTTTGACCTATCCACTCCCGAAAAGCTTGCAAAATACACAAAAAAAAACCGAAGCGCAGATCGACCGTGTGATTGGCAGCGTTGGCGAACGCCGCACGAACAGACATATGACACCCCGCACGCCGGCGTTGATCACCGAATGGATCGCAGCGCCGTTGTATAACAAAAAAGTGCGGCGCACAGCAAATTTTTATGTAGAGGAAAGCTGCATCGGCTGCGGACTGTGTGCCGGAAAATGCCCCGTTCAGGCTATAAAAATGCAAGACAAGCGCCCGATCTGGGTCAAGGACAAGTGCGTGATGTGTCTTGGATGCCTGCACCGCTGTCCGAAATTTGCCATTCAATATGGCAAGCACACCAAAAAGCACGGACAGTATACAAATCCGAATGTCAAAGTATAAATTCCGAAATCAAACATGACAAAAGACGGAGAAAGCACAAGCATGCTTTCTCCGTCTTGCTATTACAAATCTTTTTTGATTCATCCCCGTATAAAACTCGTTTCAGCGGACTACCGACCTTACCATGTCAGCGAGAACTCAACAAGCTCCAGGGTCTCCGGCTTGCCAATGAGCGGTTCTTTTTTATCAAGTGCGGAAAGCTGTGCCATTTCATCGGCGGACAGTGTAAAATCAAACAGCTCAAAATTCTCTTTGATATGCTCCGTCATGCTGCTTCTCGGAATAACGGCAATGCCTTGGCAATCTATGGTCCCATCATTCAGGTCAGCACCTTTGTCCAGTGCTGTGCATACAGCGTCGGTCAGGCATCCCAGCCCATTGTTTCCACAAACTTCGGCGCCGGGAAAGCTAAGCGTATCAAGGAAACACTTCGGTTGGCAATTTGGACAACGGTATTCTTCGGGGTGTTCTGGACAGTTCTCAGCATGGCGTGTCCGAATGTCTATATTCGCATTTTCATGGTGCCCACACCGGAGATACTGGATATGGCACCGACCATTGTCCGCACCTATGCATTGTCGTTTTTGTTGTTGCCCTTCAACATCTTTTCTACTTACTACTTTCAGGCAATCATGAAACCGAAGGCAGCGTTCATCGTTTCTGTAGCGCGCGGACTTGTCATCAGCGGCATTTTGATTATGGCTCTCCCTGCTCTGATCAGAGCCGACGCCATTTGGTTTGCGATGCCCGTTACGGAGCTGCTGGTCATGATCTACGCCGCCATGACCATTCACAAATATACAAAAGCTTTATAAAGAAATGAGCATCGAAAACAGTTTTATTATGTTCGCCGGTGTAGAACCCGTCAAAACCTTTTGCGGCCGCTTTCGTATATGCACTAAGAATTTCAAGTCCCCACTCGCTCTTTTAGCCTATACTCGATATCGAAAAAGATCAGCGATTTAAACAGAAAAGACTTGCAAATTCAAGACTCAGACTTTATAATTTAGACATAACTCCCGCATGAATATCCGCCGCAACAAATCCTCGCTCGGGCGGAGAAAATGCAGATGATTTCAAGGAGAAAACGGAAATGAAATACGCATTCGTAAACGGCGTTATTCTCGACGGCACGCAGAATATGGAGCCACAGTTCGACAAAATTATTCTTATAGACGGTGAGAAGATAACCGCTATAGTCGACGCGGGAGCGGATATCTCCGGATATGAGAAGATAGACCTCGGCGGAAAGTATATAATGCCCGGTCTTATCAATATGCATATCCATCTTCCGTCGAGTGGGAAGCCGAAGAAGAAAGAGTCCGACCCGAAGAAACTTGTCAAAATTATGACGAGCAATAACATTTTCCGCAAAATAATAAAGGCTGTGTGCCGCAGCGCGGCTCAGATGCAGCTCAACAGCGGAGTTACGACCATAAGAACCGTCGGCGGAGTTGAAAATGCCGATTCAAGCATCCGCGACGATATAAATACCGGAAAGACGATCGGTCCGAGAATACTCGCAGCCAACATGGCGGTCTCCGTCAAAGACGGGCACATGGCAGGTTCGCTCGCTTATATTGCCGAGAGTGCGGAGCAGGCGAGAGATTTCGTCAAAAAGATTGCCAAAGATAAGCCGGATTTGATAAAGCTCATGATAACCGGCGGCGTGCTTGACGCAAAGATCAAGGGAGAGCCCGGCGTGCTGAAGATGCCGCCCGAGTATGTCAAGGCGGCGTGTGACGAGGCTCACAAACTCGGACTTATGGTTGCCGCTCATGTTGAGAGCCCCGAGGGCGTGCGCGTTGCACTTGAAAACGGCGTTGACACCATCGAGCACGGTGCAAGGGCGGATGACGAGATAATCGCGCTCTTCAAAGAGAAGCACGCAGCGCTCATAACGACCCTTTCTCCCGCGCTTCCTTATGCGTTGTTCGATCGATCCGTCAGCCACGCAACCGAGCTTTCGCAGTTCAACGGCGAGGTCGTCTTTGAGGGTATAATCGACTGCTCCAAGAAGTGCCTTGCAAACGGCATCCCCGTCGGTCTCGGGACCGACACCGGCTGCCCGTTCATCACTCACTATAATATGTGGAGAGAGCTTCTCTATTTTCACAAATATTGCGGCTTGTCAAATAAATTCGCACTTTACACCGCAACGAAGAGAAACGCCGAGATAGCACATATCGATGATATCACCGGCACTGTCGAGCCCGGTAAATGCGCCGATCTTATCGTCACCGATGAAAACCCGATTGACGACCTCAAGACTCTTCGCAACGTGAAGATGGTCATGGCAAGAGGACATCTTATTCGCAAGCCCAAGATCAAGAAATATGAGAACGTTGAGCGCGAGCTCGATAAGTTCCTTTAATATTATTTGAATGAGAAAATAGATGTAAAATGAATCCGATAATCGTTTCAACTTTCGACGCCTTCACCGCGCTCCTGTTGGTTTTCACCGTTTCGGAGATACTGGCAAAAGTGACAAAGGCTGGGAAAGAAGCTGATGCAGAGCACCGAAGAATTTGCGGTCAACACCGGATACAGACGATTATACATAGAAACGCACTCAAATCTTGAAGCTGCCATCGGACTTTATGAAAAATTAGGTTTTCATCGAATCAACAAGCCGAAAACAGTGCTTCACAGCACGATGAACCGATTTTATCTTAAGGGCTCTCCGTTCGACTGAATCGCCGATTCCCGTTTGGTCGTTGTATTCACGCATCAACAGAAACCACACACCCTAAATCCCAAATTGAAAGCGACACGATGGATAAAAACGATTTCGAGTTCATACATGAATATTGAAAAAACGCTGTATTCATGATACAATGTAAGTATTAACACAGATCGGAGATTGCGATATGTCTCAAGTAACAAAGCGTGCATTGGAACAATCTTTAAAAAATCTTCTTTCAAAAAAACCGCTCACTAAAATAACTGTAGGCGACATAGCAGATGATTGCGGCATTAACCGCATGACTTTCTATTATCATTTTAAGGATATTTATGATCTGGTGGAATGGTCCTGTCTTGAAGATGCAAAAAGAGCGCTCGATGAGAAAAAGTCCTATGAAACATGGCAACAGGGTCTGTTACAGATTTTTGAAGCCGTACAGGAAAACAAGCCCTTTATTCTGAACGTTTACCGTTGCGTACACAGAGAGCAGATTGAAAAATATCTGCAACCGCTCGTCGACCAACTTCTGTTAGATGTTATCAACGAGGAAGACGGTGAAATGACGGTCAGAGACGAGGACAGACAGTTTATCGCTCGGATTTATTCGTATATATTCATCGGACTGATGCTTGATTGGATTAAAGACGATATGCGGGAGGATCCGCACCAAATTGTGGACAGACTCGCAAAACTGATCAAAGGATCAATGTCCGTCGCGCTTTCCCGATTCAAGCTGTGATTTTATCATTTTGATGAATTTGATCATTTTCGTTACACTTCCCCACCCCGTGATAAAAGTCTTATCACGGGGCTTTTTTTGTTTATTGCAAATCAAACGGAAGTGGGTATAATAAAAGCGTAAAAAGAAAAAACACAGGAGGTATTCGTTATGTATTACTCTGCAGGAACTTATGAATCATTTGCCCATCCGGAAAAACCCAAAGATGTCGATAAAAAATCAGCTTACATCATCGGTACCGGACTTGCCGGACTGACGGCCGCCTTCTATCTCGTCCGTGACGGACAGATGAAGGGCGAGCACATCCACTTGCTTGAAAAGCTGGAGCTTGCCGGCGGCAGTTGCGACGGCAGAAAGGATGTCACTAAGGGTTTCTTTATGAGAGGCGGACGCGAAATGGACAACCACTTCGAGGTCATGTGGGACACCTTCCGTGATGTTCCATCCATCGAAACTCCCGGTGTATCCGTCTTAGACGAATATTATTGGCTCAACAAGCACGACCCGAACTACTCCCTCTGCCGTGCAAGCATAAATCGCGGCGAGGATGCCCATACCGACAAGCAATTCAAGCTGGATAAAGATTCTGCAATGGCTCTCTCCAAGCTGTTTTTGACCCCGGAAAAAGACCTTGAGGATAAGAAAATTTCAGATGTTCTGCCGGAGTCCTTCTGGAGCACAAACTTCTGGCTCTACTGGCAAACGATGTTTGCCTTCCAGCGTTGGTCAAGTGCTCTTGAAATGAAGCGTTATCTTTGCCGCTATGTGCACCATATCGACGGCTTGCCCGACTTCAGCGCGCTGCGTTTCACCAAATATAACCAATATGAGAGCATGATCTTACCGCTCGTAAAGTATCTTGAGTCGCACGGCGTGCGTATCGAATACGGTATGGATGTAAAGAATGTGATCATCAAAGCCGAGGGTGACAAAAAGATCGCAAAGCAAATCGTTTATGTCAAGAACGGCGAAGAGCAGACCATTGATCTGATCGAAGATGACCTTGTGTTCATCACCAACGGTTGCTGCACCGATACCTCCTGCTACGGCGATCAGACCCATGCACCCGATCTTTCCGGTGTAAGAAACGGCTACGGCGAATCGTGGGATATGTGGAAGGCCATTGCCGCTCAGGCAAAACACGGAGAATACGGCAATCCGGATAAATTCTGCAGTGATGTGGACGCTACCAACTGGATGAGCGCTACGGTAGCAACCTCCAATGAAGAAATCATTCGGCATATCATGAATGTTTGCAAGCGAGATCCCCGTGCCGGCAAGGTCACAACCGGCGGCATTGTGACGGTCAAGGACAGCACTGACAACTGGTATCTCTCTTGGACGATCAATCGCCAGCCTCAGTTCAAATCGCAGGACAAAAACACAGTGCTCGTATGGCTGTATTCCCTGAATACCAGCAAAGAGGGCAACTATGTAAAGAAAGCAATGCGGGATTGTACCGGCGAGGAGGTCTGCCGCGAGTGGCTGTACCACATCGGTATACCTACGGACAAAATTGATGCTTTGGCTCACGATGCCTGCAATACCACAACTTGCTTTATGCCGTACATCAACGCCTTCTTCCAGCCGCGCAAGGAATCCGACCGCCCGAAGGTTGTGCCCGACGGCGCCGTGAACTTTGCATTCATCGGTCAGTTTGCCGAAACACCGCGCGATACCATCTTCACCACCGAGTATTCCATGCGTACCGGTATGGAATCAGTTTACACGCTGCTTGACATCGACCGCGGCGTGCCGGAGGTATGGGGCAGCAAGTACGATGTACGGGAGATCCTGCGTGCCTGCTATTATGCGATCGACAAAAAACCGATCAGCGAAGCAAAACTTTCTTTTGCCGAAAAAGAATTGTTTAAACTTGTTTTGAAAAAGACCAAAGGAACCGATATTGAAATCCTGCTGAAAGAAAGCGGACTCATTGAATGATAAAGGATCCGTTGCTGTCTGATTCTCAACGAGCGCCCTTGTGAGAATCCCAAAAAATAACCACTCCATCTTTTATAGCTCACACACATAAGTCCACCGTATTCTTGATAGAATTGCGGTGGACTTTTTCGATATCTCCCTCTTGTTCAATAAACTGCAGTATGGTAAAATGACTTTGACCAATCATGAATTTTAAGATGCACCGCTGATCATGGAAGTATGAATGACAAAAGGAGAAAAAACAAAATGGAACAAATTTGGATTGACATGTACAATGCAGCCAAAGCTGTACTGAATCCGCGCGCCATTTCCGAAATGATGGAAGCAGGCGGAGTGGCCGCCGCAATCGAGGCCGGCTCAGGCAAAATATATGTCGGCACCTGCGTGGACGGCGCCTGCACGCTCGGCATTTGTGCAGAACGGAATGCTATTTTCAATATGATTACAAACAACGAAAGCATCATAAAAAGAGTAATTGCCGTAAATTGGGACGGAAAAGTGTTGTCTCCCTGCGGCGCATGCCGCGAACTGATGGCACAGTTCATGCCGAAAGAATACAAAAACATTGAGATTATGCTGGATTATGAAACCAATCGGGTTGTTTCGCTCGGCGAGCTGACACCCGAATGGTGGATATGATCGCTTAAAATGAGGCACTTGGATTCAGGTGTCTTTTTCTCTTTCTACACGCTTAAAGGCTGTACGGAGTTTCATCGAATATAACAAAAATCAAAAGGCGCGGCGGAATATCGCGTCTTTTGATTTTTATATCGGAAAATTTTTAATTGATACTACCCGAGGGGCAGTTTTTTATTTTCTGCGCATTCAAAGTCAACTGTCGATCCGTTTTAAAAATGATAATCGCCGATACAACAGCCGTCAGAACATCTGCCACCGGCATGGAAAAAAGGACTCCGTCAAGCCCGAAAAACATCGGCAGAATCAAGGCAAGCCCAACACCGAATACAATCTCCCGTACCATAGAAAGCAGTGTGGATTCCACAGCTTTGCCCATCGCCTGCAAGAAAATAAAAGTCGCTTTATTGACACAGGCAAGAATCATCATGCAAAGATAAATACGGAACGCCTTTACGGCAAATTCCGTATAATACGCACTTTCGTTCTTGGCACCGAAAATGCCGATGAGTGCATTCGGAAAAAATTCTACAATAACCAGTGCAATCGCACCGAGGGCGGCTTCGGAAATCAAAAGTACAGTAAATAATTTCTTTACACGATCAGAGCGCCCGGCTCCCATGTTAAAACCGACAATCGGAATACAGCCCGCCGCCATGCCGATGACGACGGAAATCACGATTTGAAAAAACTTCATCACGATTCCGACGACAGCCATCGGAATCTGCGCGTACTGCTCCCTTGAAAATACAGGATCCTGCTTTCCGTATTTGCGAAGCATATTGTTGATTGCCGCCATCGCAGCAACAAGGGAAATCTGCGCAAGAAAACTGCACAGTCCGAGTGAAACGATTCGTCCGATGACGCTTCTTTTTGGGACAAATGCTGCTTTGTCAAGCTTTACACTGTTTGTATGGAATAAATACCAAATGGCCAAAATCGCCGTCAGCACCTGACCGATGACCGTAGCAACCGCCGCCCCCATCATGCCCCATCGAAAAGTAAAAATGAAAACAGGATCAAGTATAATGTTGGCAACAGCTCCCGCCAATGTGGAAATCATCGCAAATTTCGGACTTCCGTCGGCGCGGATGACGGGATTCATCGCCTGTCCGAACATATAAAACGGAACGCCGAGCGTGATATAAAAGAAATACTCTTTGGACAGTTCAAAGGTTTCGGCATTAACACGGCCGCCGAAAACGGTAATCAGCGCATCGTCAAAAACGAGGTACACAACCGTCAAAACACATCCCGAGGCGACAGTCAGCAGAATGGCATTCCCGACGGAATGCTTGGCCTTTTCTTTTCTTCCCTCTCCGAGAAGTCCGCTGACCATAGCACAGCATCCGTCACCGAAACAAATCGCGATGCCGAGTGCGATGACAGTCAGAGGAAACACCACGGTGTTTGCGGCATTGCCGTAAGAACCGAGATAACTCGCGTTGGCAATAAAAATCTGATCGACAATATTATACAGTGCCCCGACAAGCAAGGATATAACACAGGGAACAGCGTACTTCCGCATGAGTTTCCCTACCTTTTCGACGGCAAGAAAATTTTGTGATTTTTCCATTTAAAAATTCCTCCATGCAAAAAAATAATGCGCAAGTCCGATGTTCGGACTTACGCATTTCTGCTACGCAACTGTTTTATTGTAACATTTTAGACAGAAAAAATCAAAGGACAATTTCCATAAAAACATCATTAATTACCGGACATTGAGTCAGAAAATTTCACAAGAGTCAAGGCACGTAACTATACACGCAAGAAATTCTCCAACATATATAAGGCACACAATAGCATCTGGTTTTAGAATTCATACAGTTTTTATTTTTGCATGTTCGGATTATTGGTTCTGTCCAGTAAATAATCAATACTCACATTGTAATAATTACCCAATTTAATAAGGACATCGGCTGTAAGCGCAATGATACCTGTTTCATATTGGGAATATGTGTTTTGAGAAACATTTAAAAATGCTGCAATATCTTTCTGTTTAATATCTCTATCTTCTCTTATGCTTCTTAAATTTTTGAATTTCATAATAATCACCTCATAATTATTATGAGGTATCTGTAATAAAGATATTGACATTTATCTGTAATACAGATATAATATTGTTGTTGAAAGCTCAACAATTATTTTTTTGGAGGGGTTATTATGCAACCGATACAATACATGACATCACTGCTGACCTTTTATCTGAAAGGGGAAATTCGGCAGGAACAAAATTTTGTTAATCTGAAAAAGCCGAACACTATTTTAGGTTTTATTCCTTTGGGAGCCAAAAAAGAGTCCATTCCCGTTTCGCAACTATCCTCGGTAGAATCTAATTTTAAATTGCGCTTAGGGTCATTACTCATCGGAGCTATCATCGCAATCGCCGGCCTTTGTACGTTTACCACAAGCTTTATCTTGGGTTTAATATTATTATTTGTAGGCGTAAACGGAGCCATTACCGCATTTGAAACCATCTTGACAATAAAAACCACCGCAGGAGATATCAAAAATATTCCTTTCTTGATTTTTGAAAAAGGAAAGGCCGACATTGCAGAACAACAAATCAGACAGATTATTTCAGAACGGCTTGATGATACAAACAACCGCGTACAAACCAACAGAATTGTTGACGCCATAAATAATAAATAAATCTTTCTTTCGGTAATATTTGTTGCCGCAGAACAACAGGGACTAAAAGCGGATTTTTCCGTTTTCAGTCCCTGTTTCGATATTTATATACAATTTAATGTTGTGTATCTATAGATCGCAGCCCGATGGAATCTATCTCAATTTTTTCCGTCGCTGAATGCCTTGCCGACCGCATCGCCGATTTTACGATAAGTATAATGTACCGGATCATAGGTAATGGGCATGAATTTATTCAAATCGATTTTACCGTTTTCATCCAGAATTCTTTCGTCTGCGCAGACATTTACTATTTCACCGACCAGCCTGCAGCTTTCCTGCTCATAGCGAATCAAACGGCATTCCAGTGCAAGCGGTAATTCATCAAAAAGCGGAGCATTTACAAATTCACTCTTTGAAGCATGCCACCCTGCCTTTTTAATTTTATCCGGTTCATTATTGCCGGAAGCAATGCCGACATAATCGCAGGCCACTACATTTTCCGCATCCGCAATACTCACAGTAAATGCACCGGTTTTAACCACATTCTTCGCCGTCTTGTGTCCGTCATCCACACAAATGGAAATCTGCGTTTCTTCGCTTATACCGCCCCACGCGGCATTCATCGCATTCGGCTTTCCGTCTTCGTTATAGGTGCCGATAATAAGCACCGGCATCGGATATAAGATTGCTTTTGCTCCAAAATTTTTACGCATAATTACACATCCCTTTCATATATCATTATGTAAACCTTCGGCTCCTGCCGAAAAATAGGGCTACGTTAAACGAGACCTGTTCCGATAATATTTTATTGCGGTATATATGCACATGCCCAAACTCATCAAAGCGACTACAAATTGACTGACTGTACATATCCGCCACCAAAGCATACTGGAATCCCACACGTTTGAATCGAACTCAAAAGTCGCCTTAAATACTTTGCGATCTTGGTAACAATCATGCACCTGTTGATCTATCGACTGAAATTCAGAAAGATATGCTGTAACAGTTTTTCCCGTTAAATTTTTTTTATTCTCAGAATGCCTTAATATGATATACGTATCCTTCAGTTTTACAAGGCTGTAATTAAATTTTATATCTTTTCCGATTTCGGCGCCGCGACCTCCCATAAAACTGATACTTTTCTCTAAGACATAATCAGTCGCCTTTGTATATTTGGGGACAAAAGACACCGCTTTAATGCCTTTATCCAAACAATAACTTATTTCATCCGCAGTTTCAATGGGTTTCGGTGTCCCGAAATTATATGAAAGCGCAGGAATTTTATATATAACAACTCCCGAAAAGCCTATAAAAGCAGCGCAAAAAATCGAAAAGCCTATAAGACAGTCCTTTTTACATTGGGTCCTTTTTACTACCAAAAATATACGCACGAAAACCCAAGTGATAAAAGCAGAAATCGCAAAAATGGCAACAATGTTCATAGCATACAGAGATAACAATGAAACAATAATAAACAGCGTATATCGGTTTAGCACCACTTTCAAGAATTTAGCCAAACCATCCCGAAAAACTTGAATTTTGCCCTTCACCTAACATCTTCCTCTCAATTGTCTTTTCTCTACACGATATTATCATTTAAAATATCAGGTCACACAAACATGGTTAAAGTTTTTCACCCCATTCTTCTTCCTTAAATCCCACCAGTACAAAATCCTCGCCGACAACCAGCGGACGCTTTATCAGCATACCGTCTGCGGCAAGCAGCCGCAGTTTTTCATCTTCCGATATAGCAGAAAGCTTATCCTTAAGCTTCATGGACTTATATAAAAGTCCCGATGTATTAAAGAATTTCTGGAGCGGCAGTCTGCTCGTTTTGTACCATTCGGACAGCTCTTCCATGCTCGGGTTGTTCTCTTTTATATCACGGAATTCGTATTCGATTTTATTGTCATCAAGCCACTTCCTTGCTTTTTGACAGGTGGTGCATTTGGGATATCCGATAAATTGAATCATAAAATCCCCCTATTTAGTTATCCAGCGCCTCATACGGCACCGCAGTTTCCGCGTTTTTGAATTCCTGTTTTTCGTAATATCCGATCCAATTTCCATCATCATCACGCAGGGCAACCATATAGACATCTTTGTTTTCCTTATCGTTATGGTATGTAAAAATGATATTGTTATTTTTGTTTTTTCCAAACCATGCACATACCCTGTCTATCGCCTCATTGGATTTTGCATTATGGCAATCTTTTAAACTTTTTCCCGTTAAGGCCCTATGATACCGCTTTATCGCAGAAGGGTTCATATATACGATGACCGACTCTGTATCACACACAACAATAGGCGCCGTATCTTGGTCGATAATGCTTTTAAAAAATTGGCTTATCATTTGTTTTATCCTCATTTTTTATTGATATTCCTGTTCGATCATAGCATCTCTTCAATGGTATTATATTCGTTTTCTTATAATCCGTATATTAATATCCGTATTTTTTCCGTTTTCCGATTAAAAACAGCACCGTAACCAGGACTGCCATCACTTCGGCGGCAACAATCGAAATCCAAATTCCGTCCAAGCCCAAAAGCAACGGGAATATCAAAATTGCCGCAGCCTGAAATACCAGTGTACGTAAAAAGGAAATCAAAGCCGAGGTCAAACCGTCGTTCAACGCAGTAAAAAAGGAAGAACCGAAAATGGAAAAACCGGAAAACAGAAAAGAAAAGGAAAATATCATGAAAGCATGCGCCGTCATATCCAAAAGATCTGTGTCATAACCGACAAACAGCGTCGAAAGCGGCATTGACAAAAACTGTCCCGAAGCGAACATAAAGGCCGCACAAATCAAAATCAGCAAAGAGCTCTTCCGAAGCAGACTCTGCAGTTCCTTATGATTCTGTGCACCGTAATGATATCCGACCACGGGAGCAATTCCCACAGAGTAACCGATAAATATCGCCTGAAATATCATACTGATGTACATTAAAACACCGTAAGCCGCGATTCCGTTTTCTCCGGCATGCTTTTTCAATTGGATATTGTAAAGCATGCTGACGACAGACATTGAAATATTACTCATAAATTTCGAAGAACCGTTGGTACAGGTTTTAAACAAGGCTCTTCTATCCAATTTGCACTTTACCAAGCGCAGAAGGCTGCGGTTGGGCCGACTGAAATAAATCAGCGGGATTACTCCGCCGACAAATTGACTCAGCGCCGTTGCAACAGCGGCTCCGGCCAATCCGAACGGAAACACGGCGACCAACAGCGCATCTAAAACAATATTGGAAACACCGGCCGCCACCGTAACATATAAACCAAGCTTCGGTTTCTCTGCCGTGGCAAACAAGCATTGAAATTCAAATTGAAGAATATAGAACGGAAGTGCACTTAAATAAATGCGGCCGTAAAGAAGACATTCCTTCAAAAGCTCTCCGTCCGCTCCCAAAAAGGAAGCAATCGGGCGAAGAAACAGAATTCCGAGCACAGCGAGTATCCCTCCACAAGCAATCGAAACATAAACAATCAATGAAAAAATCTCATTTGCTTTTTTGGGATTTCCCTCTCCGAGAGTCCTTGCGATCAAAGCACCGCCTCCGGTACCGAACATAAAACCGATGCAGCCGAGTATCATCAAAACCGGCATAATAAAATTCACCGCGGCAAACGGTGTTTTTCCTACAAAATTGGATACAAAAAAACGTCCACCACTCCGTAAACCGACGTAAATATCATCATAATGACCGACGGAAGGGTAAATCGAATCAAATGCTTATAATCAAAATGATCGGATAACTGTATCATTAATTTTCTCCCACATGGCTTTTAACACTACACAACAAAAATAATCCTCACAAGTACTTCACCTGTTTTTCCATTTTCAAACGGCACTCTCCCTCGTCAAAAACCGCATGAAGAATCCAAAATGCGTTGTCGGGAAGTACGAACTTATAAGAGATCTTATGATAAACAATTTCTCCGGTGAAATATATATTTCTATCAATTTTAACCTCAAATACCACTTTTTGGATATATTCATTATAGTACGACATTATATAACAGTCAAGTTTCGTTCAAAAATAAAAAGCCTTTTTACAGGCTTTTTATGCAAAATGAATCAGCGCCGATTCATTTCATTCACATCGTCAATTCTTTTTGCGGTCATTTCTACCCACGCCGGGCGGAAACCGCTCTTGATCGCGTTTCGAACCGATTTGATATTCGACCATGCCGCACAGTAAAAAGGCACTTTTCCCCTGTTTAATATTTCCATTGTCAGCCGGACGGTTAATGCGGACGCCACTCCCTGCTTTCGGTATTCCGGCAGCACGTCAATTCCGATCTGCCGCATTTCATTACAGTCCGCAGAGCATGCCGCAAGACCGATCAGTTTTTTTCCGTCGTATGCCCCAACGCCAAGCACATCCAACTCGCGCCGTTTTTCACACAGAGCATTGCTCCACTCGGGAAGATACAAAAATCGAAAATCGGCAGGATGCAGCATTTTGAATGGATACGGGCACTCCAAAGCGGTCAGATGCTCAAGATCCGGCAAAAAGTACTCCGCCATAAAGCAAATACGAAAACCGATTTTTTGCAGTTCATCATTGAGCACATGCATATTCGGTGTTTCAAAGCAATGTTCTGCCGGAAAGCGCTTAATATATGCTTCCGTTAGCGCCCGGCACTCTTCGGACACCGAAGCCACCACATTATTTCCATACGATACAAGCTGACACTCAAACGGCAAACTCAAATATTTTCGTGCCCTCGGATTTTTATTTGATATAACGGTAACCGGTTCCGTCCGTAAAAAATCCGCCGGCTTACATCCTATATCCACAGCGGATTGTTGCAATGCAATCTCTAACAAATCACGGTTTGTCCACTTCATATTGATCACGCTTTCTATTGTTTTTAAAGACAAAACTCCTCCGTGTTTATTAAACACGGAAGAGTAACATAAGAGTTTTTGTCCGGTCGCCTGAAAATAAGCGTCCTTTTTTTAAGTCTATCAATAATTTTCTGCGTGAATTTCAAAATAACTCTGCGGATGGTTGCAGGTCGGACATACTTCCGGTGCTGTTTTCCCGATTACAATATGTCCGCAATTGCGGCATTCCCATACTCTGACATCACATTTGGCAAACACCTCGGCAAACTCGACATTATGTAAAAGCGCGCGGTAACGCTCTTCGTGATGCTTTTCAATTTCGGCAACCAAACGGAATCGCTGTGCCAGATCCGAAAAGCCCTCCTCTTCTGCGGTTTTTGCAAAGCCCTCATACATATCGGTCCACTCATAATTTTCGCCCTCAGCGGCAGCCGCCAAATTCTCTGCCGTATCACCGATACCGCAGAGTTCCTTAAACCAAAGCTTTGCATGCTCTTTCTCATTATCGGCTGTTTTCAAAAAAATTGCGGCAATTTGTTCAAATCCCTGCTTTTTTGCCACAGAGGCAAAGTAGGTATATTTATTTCTCGCTTGTGATTCACCGGCAAAAGCGGCCCAAAGATTTTTCTCCGTCTGTGATCCTTCATACTTGTTTTTGGTACTCATAAATACAACCTTCTTTCATTTTGATAATAGGGATAAAGCCCTGTTTATATTATACAAATTATTCACCGAAACCGTCAAGAGGCCATTCTTTATCGATCAAAATATCCGCTCCGTTATATCTGTAACCGAATCGCTATGAAACAGTCCCCTCTCGAAGCAACCGAACTGCCATTTTTGCATCGAAAGATGCAGATTCTGCATTCTTTTTACAAGCCTCCCGTATTTTCTTTTGCAGTTCCGCTTTTTGCAAAACAGCGATATGAATACACGTGAGAGCATCCTCTACCGTCCATGAATTATCCAGCACCATCGGAATATCCAGCGTATCAATAAAAGCCTTCACTTTCGAATCATAGACAACTCCGATCGGCACCGTTTCCGACACACATGCATACATCAAGGCATGCAATCGCATGGACAGAACAAATTCCATCCCACCGATCAGTCCCATTGTTTCATCACCGGATATTCCCGTAATTTGCTGATAGGCCAATCCCGCTGCTTTTGCTACCGCACGACAGGTTTTTTCATCCTTTTTCGGCTGCATCGGAACAAAAATCGGCAAATATCCGTATTGATGATAAATTTCTCTGCAAACCGAGGCCATTTTCTGAATATTCTCCGTGCGATCGCTTTTAAATTTACGCAGTGACACAGCATAATAATGCTTTTGCGGATCAATTGAGAAGTGTTTGCGAAGACGGCAAATCCATGCATCGTCAATATAAGACGAACAAAAAACAGGATCGGCCGTTAAAAAAACATTGGGGTTTTTCAGATTCATCGAACGGACAAACCGAAGCGACTCTTCCTCACGCAAAGTAATGACGTCTGTTTTTTCAAGAATATTCTTGACCATATGTCTGTCCTTTTCACCCGAAATCGGACCGATGCCATTGGCATAAAACATAGACTTCAGTTTCATTATTTCGGACAGTCTCATAAAGAAAAGATAATAATACAACGAACGCTTACTGGTGCTGTTCTGCAAAAGATTGCCTCCGCCGCTGATAAAAAGTTTGGCGTGCCGCATCGCGCGGTATATTTTAAATATCCGATACCGATTGACAGCCGCCACATTAAATTGACGGCGGACCTTTGCACAGTGCTTTGTCAATACCGTAATCGTAATTTCCGGATCCACCGTGCGCAAATTACGGATAATACAAGAAAGAAGCGTTTCATCGCCCATATTGTCAAATCCGTAATACCCGCTTAAAATAACTTCACCGAACCGATAGTAACTCAAATGGCAAACAGATTTATAAACCTTTTCATAATCCTGCGCCATCCGATGTACGGAATAAAAATCGGCAATAACACTTTGGTTATATACTCCCATGCTCGAAAGCTCGTCTTTGCTTTTGGAAAGCAGAAGCTTTATATCGGAAAGCAATGTTTCCTTTTTAGGCGGCTCGCAATCACGGCAGCAAAAATTCGTTGCAATGGCTGTATTTATTTTGGATTCCTCAAATATACCGAGATAGCCCTGGTTTCCGGATAAAATTACCGGTTTTGCAGCCGACATTGCCTCCAGTGCGGAACGGGATACGCCGACGAATATATCGGAAGCAGCGATAAACGCATTAATATCGGTTCTCGCTCCGGTCAAAGTAATATAGTTTTCTCCGATAGCCGCATTGACCGCCGCGCATTTTTCTCTCAAGCGTTCTATATCGTTTCCGCCGCCGACGATGATAATTTCCGTATCGGGGGCAAAGCGGTATAGCTCACTTGCAATATCCGCAAGCTGAAAGGCAGGCAAAGAACGGTCATTATCAATGCGGCTGATATATACGATATGCCGTTTTTCGGGATGCAAAGAAAACTCATTGAGTATATGGGAAAAATCGACTTCCGATGAAAATTTTTGACTGTCAATTCCGTTAATCGTCAATGAAATGTGTTCTTCCGGCACATTATATTCCTGAATTAAATATTCTTTTATATCCTCGCTGACAGCTAAAGTACGGTCTCCCCAATTGGAAAACAGCCGGAACAGAGGATTCACTCTGAAATTCAAATGCGCCGTTGTGACAAAGCGAAAATGCATTTTTCTTTGCAGGAAGCCGAGAATAAATGCCGGAATCCGTGCATGCGCATGAACCACATCAAAGTCTTCGTTTTGAATCAGCTTTTTCAGAGAAAAATACGATTTTATTACCGCAACCGGAGATTTTGTATTCAAAGGAACGTAGATATGGCGAACGCCGCTGTCCTCAAGCTCCTTGACAAAAACACCCCCCGCAGATGCTACAACAATTTCATGTCCCATTCTGCAAAGCTCCTTAGAGAGCTCTAATACATGTGTTTCCGCTCCGCCGATATTCAAACCCATCAGCGCCATTAAAATCTTCATATGTTTCCCGCTGTCCCCCGCACCTATTTTTTGTCCGATATGACCGAATTATAGATTCGTTATACTTCTTATACTTCAAGTATTATATCAAACCAAAAGCAATTTGACAAGCAATTTGACAAAAAAGCAAATCTATGCTATAGTAACTTGATTTCAACCGACGGAGAATGTATTATGCCGAATCAGACTGCCAATATTCGTATCTATTCCACATGCACATCCTTAAGAGATGCCTCGCTTTTGGATAACATTTTATTTACAGACGACCAAAATATCATTCATTCTGAGCAAAATGCAGAAGGTTCCACAGAGGAATTTGAATTCTATTTAGAGGGTACCGTATCCCAAAGTTCAAAGCTTTATCGATTGCGGTATCGCGAAGCCGAAGGCTCCGGAATGGAAGACACCACTACTCTGATTCAATTTTATATTGAAAATCCCAAAAGCATCACGCTGATCCGCCAAGGATCCGTTTCAAGCACAATGCTTTTTGAACCTCATAAGCGAAATCTCAGCACATACAAAACACCGCTCGGTCCATTGGAAATCTGCACTTTTACAAGCCATATTGAAAACACGCTCCATCTCGACGGACATCTGCGCCTGGATTACTGCATTGAAGTCAAGGGCTTAACAATGGAATCCAATCATTTAGAAATTGATATTTTCCCACAAGTATAAATACAATGCCATGTAAAAAATCCCCTTAGTGCAAGGCTCTTTCGGAGCATCTGCGCTAAGGGGATTTTTATTTTCTAATGCCTCAACCGATCGAAAGTTTCACAAAAACTTATCAAAGCCCGTCGTTTTGTGTTTTTCGACGCATACGTTCAAATTTCGAGATTAGGTTGTTACTTTCTTCGGTCCGCTTTTTTCCACGTTTTACGGTGGTACCGCTCGGTTTTTGCTACACTGAAAAACAAAATTTTTTCGGCTCCCGCTGTTTTTAACAGTTTTGCGCAGGCTTCCGCAGTGGCACCGGTTGTTACAACATCATCGACCAAAATAATGTTTTTTCCGATGACCTCGGTCAAATTGTCTTTTAAAGCATAGCTTTTCAACGCATTCAAATACCGCTGCTTTGCATCTAAGTTTTTTTGATCCGAAGAATACGCAGAATGCCGGAGGGCATCTACAACCGGTATGTTTGATACCCCGCCGAATCGTTGCGCCAAGGTTTTTGACTGATCAATCCCATATCGGCGGACCGATTGACTGCGTCGCGGACAATAGCAAATCACACTGTTGTCCGGAGCGATATCCGGATATTGCCGTACCGTACCAAGAAACTCCTTCGCAATAAAATCGTATAATTCCGTATAATTGTGATGTTTCAACGCCGAAATTACCGGTTTTGCGATACGGCTTTGAAATTGCAGCAAATGGCGATATTCCGTGATACTGCTGCCACGAACGGACTCGGGGCGACAGCGGCAATCGATCTGCCGCTGTCGGCAAGAATAGCAAACTTTTTCGGTAGCTAAAATCCACTTTGCACGGCAAGTATTGCAAAACACAACCTCTTCCTCGTTTAAACGAGTTTTGCAAGCAATGCACTTTCGCGGGAATATCCAACGGTCCAATACGGACAAAATATTTCTCATCAGCATCCTCAATATTCGTTCAGCAAATCGATCAACCCGGTATACCGCTTGGTCTGTGTATTATTATCCACCATACGATAAAGCACATCCGCTTCCCCCACCAAAATAACCATATCCCTTGCGCGTGTTACCGCCGTGTAAATTAAATTTCGCGTTAACAGTTTCGGGGTGTATCGATATATCGGTATAATAACGACCGGATACTCGCTTCCCTGGCTTTTATGAATGGTTATCGCATATGCATGATCTAAATCGTCCGAAAATGCGAATTCATACTCCACATGTTTTTCGTCAAAATCAATCTGCATTACTTCATTGGCCAAATCTATTTTTTTAATCCATCCGATATCGCCGTTAAAGATTCCGATGCCCTCTTCTCCGTTATCCCTCTTCCACATAATGTCGTAGTTGTTACGAATCTGCATAACACGATCTCCCTCGCGAAATACAATTCGATGCAATGTTTTCTCCTTTTTGGCAGCACTTGGAGGATTGAGCTGTTCCTGCAATATCATATTTAAAGATTCCGTACCGGCTTCGCTTTTCTTCGAAGGCGTTATCACCTGAATTTCATTTAAAATTCCTTCTCCGTAACGCTTCGGCAGACGGTTTTTATACAAATCGACAACGGTTGCCGCCGTTTCTGCGGCCCCCGGACGGCTGATAAAAAAGAAGTCGTTATTCTTAACGTCAAGTTCCGGATGCACACCGGCATTAATACGGTGCGCATTAATAACAATAAGGCTCTCCTTAGCCTGCCTGAAAATTTCGGTCAGTTTTATGGTGCTGAAACGGTCGCTTTCAATAATATCATGCAGCACGCTTCCGGCACCGACAGAAGGCAACTGATCGGAATCGCCGATGATAATCAGACGCGATCCCGGTTTAATGGCATGAAGCAAAGCACTCATGAGGAGCGTATCAATCATAGATGCTTCATCCAAAATGATAACTTCCTCCTCAATGAAGCAATCCTCATTACGCCGAAAGATCGGATAGACTTCGTCCGCCGAATACTCCATTTCAAGTAGACGGTGAATGGTTTTTGCTTCCACTCCGGTCAGTTCTCCCATGCGTTTAGCCGCTCGTCCGGTCGGAGCTGCCAAAACAGTGGAGAATCCCAAGGCGGAAAAAATTCGAATAATTGCATGAAT
The DNA here is from genome assembly GCA_934365155.1 of uncultured Eubacteriales bacterium. Classification (GTDB taxonomy): domain Bacteria; phylum Bacillota; class Clostridia; order Oscillospirales; family CAG-272; genus RGIG8399. The sequence goes on from CAKRMZ010000013.1 coordinate 24,644, forward strand.
TACAGTGGTTTTACCGGTTCCGGGGCCTCCCGTTAAAACGGTAACGCCGCTGCGGAGCGAGCGCTCGATCGCTTCGCGCTGAAGTTTGGCATATTGAATATATTCCTCCGCCTCAATCTTGGAAATCAATAACGCTATATCGGCATTGGATATCTCCGGGCAGCCCTTATCCAACAAATCAAGCTTTGCCGCAATATATTTTTCCGCATCATACATACGACTCAGATAAACCCTGCGTCGATTTCCGATCTTGCTGATCTTCAGGTGGTTCTGCAAAACAAGAGATTCCAGTACATCCTCCACACAATTCTCATCCACTCCCAAGAGCTTTTGCGCGGTCGGAATCAGCTTGTCCTGCGGAATAAATACATGACCGTTTTGGTTGGCATTATGTGTTAAAACATATTCAATTCCGGCCCCGACGCGTTCCGGTGCATCCTTCGGGATCTTCAGAGAAGCCGCCATCTTATCTGCTTTTTCAAAACCGATTCCCATGGCTTCCGAGCATAGAATATACGGATTTTTTTGTACCACATCAATTGCCGCTCCGCCGAACCTCTTATAAATACGCAATGCAGTCGACGGTCCGAAAAATTCACGGAAAAACATCATCACAGAACGCACACCGAACTGTTCCTGAAAGCTTTCCTGCATCTGTTTTGCTTTTTGGAGTGTGATCCCAGGTAAATCCGCAAGCCATTGCGGATGATTCTCGATAACGTTCAGCGAATCCTCACCGTAACGATCCACAATTGCCTTGGCGGTTTTGGGACCGATTCCTTTAATCGTCCGAGAAGAAAGATATTTTAAAATAGAGTCGGTCGTAACCGGCATTTTCTTTTCAAAATATTCAATCTTGAACTGTCTGCCGAAGGATGCGTGCACCGTCCAGGTTCCTTTGGCCTCAATGGTTTCACCGACACCGACATACGGCATAATTCCGACCGCCGTTATGAGTTCCTCGTCATTCACATTCATCTCACACACGGTATAACCGTTTTCTTCGTTTTGATAAATAATATGTTCGATTTCCCCATTGATGGAAAGCATTTCTTTTTCCTGTACATCTTCCATGTTATATTCTCCGTCACACTATCCGATTTGCACAAATGAAGCCCTGTTGAATACAGATATCCTGTATCTTTTCCTGCTCTACGACAGAAGTGCTTTTGTCCATCACAACGAAAACTACCGTCTTTTTATCAGCATATTCCCTGATATCTCTGTCTGATAAATAGCGCAGCAAATCTTCTGAATTCCGACACAAAATACTCTCTTTTCGTTGAGAAATTTTCCCGGATTTTTCCCCTTTAAAAAGCAATTTGCGGCATTCAGCCAAAACACAATAAAATCCGAAAACCGCAAAAAGAGATACCGTTATTTCAAAAACCACTTCGATAGACATCAAAATCCCTCCCATTACAATCGGTTTCGATTGAAATTCAAGCCAACCGCGCTTTTTTCGTCTTTATTAGGAAGTATATGTCTGTCGAAGTGATTTTGTCAAAACTTTATATTTCTATGTTGATATATTCAAAGCGATTTTTTTAATATTTCCGCAAGATCCGTTTTCTCCCACGGTGCGTCAATATCCTCGCGTCCCATATGCCCGTATGCCGCCGTTGCCTTATAAATCGGACGGCGTAAATCGAAGCGTTGGATGATTGCTGCAGGACGCAAATCAATATTCCGACTGATCAGTTCCGAAATTTTTTCTTCATCAATTTCAGCCGTTTTGAAGGTGTCAATCAATACCGACACCGGTTTTGCAACGCCGATAGCGTAAGCCAACTGCACCTCGCATTTTTTAGCAAGTCCGGCCGCTACGATGTTTTTGGCAATATATCTCGCAGCATAAGCGGCACTACGGTCAACCTTTGTCGGATCCTTGCCGGAGAAAGCGCCGCCGCCATGGCGGGAGTACCCGCCGTAGGTATCTACAATAATCTTACGACCCGTAAGGCCGCTGTCGCCCTTCGGCCCGCCTATAACAAATCTTCCGGTCGGATTGACGTATATTTTGGTCTGCTCGTCCATATATTCCGCCGGAATAATCGGCTGAATTACATATTGGATCATATCCTTGCGAATCGTCTCAAGCTCTGCCTCTTCATCATGCTGTGTCGAAATAACGATCGTGTCCACACGTTTCGGAATATCATTTTCGTATTCAACCGTAACCTGGGTTTTTCCGTCCGGGCGCAAATAATCAACAATATGCTCTTTGCGTACTTCGCTCAAGCGTTTGGCAAGGCGATGGGCAAGAGAGATCGGCAGCGGCATCAATTCCGGAGTTTCATTGCAGGCATAACCGAACATCATTCCCTGATCTCCGGCGCCGTTATCAAATTCTTCCCCCTGCTCACCGTTTTTGGTTTCCAAGCAGCGATCCACACCTAATGCAATATCCGGGGACTGTTCATGAATGGAGTTCAGCACAGCGCAAGTATCGCAGTCAAAACCGTATTTTGCACGATCATATCCGATTTCACGAATTGTCTCGCGCACAATATTAGGGATATCCACATAAGCATGTGTCGTAATTTCACCCATTACCATCACCATACCGGTTGTGGTACAGGTTTCACAGGCAACGCGGGACATCGGATCCTGGCATAACATTGCATCCAAAATTGCATCTGAAATTTGGTCGCAAATTTTATCCGGATGTCCCTCTGTTACAGATTCCGAAGTAAAATATTTTTTCATACATTCATCTCCTCAAATGAAATAAAAAGAAAGGATGTTCCTGATTTCTTCAAGAACATCCCAAATTCCAAGTATCGTCTCATCTATCCGGAATTGGCACCTTGCACCGAAATATATGCAGGTTGCCGGGCTTCACAGGGCCAGTCCCTCCACCGCTCTTGATAAGAAAAACAGATATCATACTGATAAAATTATTATATCATACCGATTTCGACATTGCAAGCCTCATAGCGTAAAAAATATATCTTTTTTCAAAACTCCTGTCCGGGGGCAAGGCGGAAATATCCGATATTATTTTCCTGATGGACATAACCAAGCTCCGTACCGTCCTGATATACAATTGTCATGTCGCCGCTGTCATCCTGAAGAAGAGAAAGCCTTGTCAGAGATCCATCCTCTTCATGGTATAAAAACAGTGCATCAAAGCGATCCAAACGATTGTCCTCACGGTTCCACGCAAGCCATAAGGTATCGCCAAAGGGGATCGGTGTTATTTCATACGGAAGTTCTTTGGAACCGTTTTGCGCCACCATTGCTCCGTGAAGAGCCCAATAGCTTTCGGTAACTCCGTGCACATGCTCATGATAGTAGTAATTTTGATCCTCCACGTAAGAAGGCTTTAAATTCAAAACAGCGATATTTCCGCGAGTATCCTCCGGTAAGTTTCGAACCAAAGAATCCATGATTTGAATATCGTTCTCACTGGTGGTCATAAAATCCGAAAGTTCCGACACCGACGCGATACAGAACCATAATGCCAGCACACTGCAAAAAACGGCATAGACGGTTTCTCTTTTCGGTAAATGCTCGCAAAGCAGCGAAAGTACCGAATCTGCAATCAAAGCAATTCCCAAAAGGCTGGGAACAATGCCGCGGATGGAAAACCAAGGATTTGCAATAATAAAGAAAGCCGAAAGCGGTGCCAAAGCCCATAATATTCCGCAAACGATTTCCGGCCAATGCTTTCTTTTTTTCTCCGAAAAAGAATGACCCCACCGGCGCAAAACAACCAAAGCTGCGGCGCAGATCAAAAAAACAAAGGCAAGATACAACCACCGTCCGTCTGCAAACAGAATACGAATGCCCCGAACCAAGCCGGTTGTTAATGTGCGATACCCCGCTCCCAAGAAAGCGTGCTTAAACTGAAGCAGTAACTGCGGAATAAATTGCTTAAAATAATACGATGATACCGGAAGGATCATTTCGGTTCGGGACGAATACGTCGCCGAATCGGAAAACAAATGAGTAAACAGAAAATACCAACCGACATGTAAAATTGAAACCAAGCCCAAAAGCGCCCATTTGCCGGATTTGCGATACTGTAAAATACTCACGATGACGATCAGAGCTACCGATAATATCAATATCTGCTCATAAAAGCCGATAGAAATCAAATGGAGCACCGCAAAAAGCACAAACCGCCAAAATCCCGGCTTATCTAAAAAACAGTAATACGCCCGCAAAGCAAGCGATAAGAAAAACAACCCGACAACAATACGGCTGGACGCACTCAACCAATACGTTCCCTCAAACGCAAGCGGGAACAGCGCATATACAACGCAAAAAAAGTATCCTGTGCCGAACTGGCGATGAAAGCAAGATTGAAAAACGAGCGCGGAAACTGCGTACATTACCGCAATCAAAAATACGGCAATCAAAAAACAGCGATGAAAATTCCCCCAGAATAAAACATCCATAATGCCGGCTAAGGGTCTCGCACCCAGCAGTCCCGCATTTTGAATCAGAGCGAATTTATGCTCGGCTCTGGCATAATTGATGTATTGTATATAATCATCGAGATATGGCAAATATCGAAAACCCAACGCACAAAAACGTCCGAAGCACAATGAAAAAACAAAAGCAAAAGAAAATAATGCACGTCGATGTTTGATAAACACTTCTTTTATTTTCAAACTCGTTCCTCCAGCATCCATATTATTTTATGTTATTTATGATACAGCTTTTTGGTATAATATTGCGGCTCGGAGGTCAAATGAATGCCGAGTTTTCGGAAAATATCCTCATCGGCCTGTGCCAAAATAACCGTGGAATGTGCCTCACAGCCTCTGAGTTGTTCCAACATATCAAAAACGCGCGCCGCATTTTCACTTTGCGAAGCACAAATCGACAATGCAATCAGGGTTTCATCAATATGCAAACGCGGATTGTGATTTCCTAAAATTCCTACCTTCAATTTCTGAATCGGCTCGATAACCGACGGCTCAATCAGGCATACCTTTTTTTCGATTTTTGCCAGGCGCTTTGCCGCATTCAGCACAGCAGCCGAAGCCGCGCCGAGAAGATTTGAATTTTTACCGCTTACAATCTCCCCATCCGGAAGCTCTATCGCTACTGCCGGCTGACCGCCTGTGGACTGCGAACGTTCCAAAGCCGCTTTCACTACCGGACGGTCCTCCACGCTGATGCATGCCTGACGCATAAGCAATTCGATTTTTTCAACCGCACTTCGCCCGATCCGTCCTTTTTTGGCATCACAAAGCACCGCAAAATAGCGACGGATTATTTCGTCATTCGCTGCGCGGCAGGTAACCGCGTCATCGCAAATGCAATACCCTGCCATGTTCACTCCCATATCGGTCGGTGATTTATAAGGGCTGACTCCGGATATCCGCTCAAACATCGCATTTAAAACCGGAAAAATCTCAACGTCGCGATTATAGTTAATCGCCGTTTTGCCATATGCCTCCAAATGATAGGGATCAATCATATTAACATCATCCAAATCCGCTGTAGCAGCCTCATAAGCCAAATTCACAGGATGTTTGAGAGGAATATTCCAAATCGGGAATGTCTCAAATTTGGCATATCCGGCGACAACACCTCTCTTATGTTCATGATATAACTGAGAAAGTGCTGTGGCAATTTTGCCGCTGCCGGGACCCGGTGCCGTAATCACAACCAAAGGCCTTGTTGTTTCGATATAATCGTTTCTGCCGTATCCGTCTTCGCTTACAATATGACGGACATTGGTCGGATAGCCCTCAATCGGATAATGCAGATAGACACGGATTCCCAAAGTTTCCAGCTTCTTTTTATATGCAATTGCCTGCGGCTGTCCGGCATATTGGGCAATCACGACACTGCCTACATACAAACCGTTTTCATGAAAGGCATCAATCAGTCGCAGCACATCCGTATCATATGTAATGCCGATATCGCGGCGCATTTTATGCTCAATATCCGCCGCCTTGATTACGATAACAATCTCTGCGCGATCCGACAGCTTTTTGAGCATCTGAATTTTACTGTCCGGCGCAAAGCCCGGCAGTACGCGGGAAGCATGGTAGTCGTCAAACAACTTGCCTCCGAACTCTAAATACAGTTTGCCTCCAAACTTATCAATTCTCTTTTTAATTTCTTCTGATTGCAGACGAATATATTTCTGATTGTCAAATCCGATTGCCGCGCTCATTGTCTGTCTCCTTTGCTTTCCGACTCTTTTTTTATCTGAAAATAATCCAAAATCACCTGAACAATCCGCGCCGAGGCATTCCCGTCGCCATAAGGATTTTCCGCATTTGCCATTTCCTTATATACGGCAGGATTCTCTAACAGATCTTTTGCAATATTGAAAATAATATCTTCTTCCGTTCCTCCCAAAACAGAAACCCCGGCATCAATTCCCTCCGGACGTTCTGTCTCGCGGCGAAGTACAATTACCGGCTTTCGCAAAGCAGCCGCATCCTCCTGAATGCCTCCGGAATCCGTCAGCAAAAGGAAGCTGTGCGCAATCATGTTATGGGCTTCCACCGGACTCAGCGGATCAATCAGTAAGATCCGTTCATGCCCGTTGAGTATTGAGAATACCGTACGGCGCACAGCAGGGTTTGGATGCACCGGATAGATAATCTGCACATCTTCGTACGTATTTGCAATACGCAGTAAAGCGCGGCAAATATTCTCTAAAGGCTCGCCTAAATTTTCTCTTCGATGTGCCGTTACAAATAGAATTCGCTTGGAGAAATCCGCCTTATCCAGTGACGGACCGAATTGAAACTTCGGCTGAACCGTATATTTCAACACTGCATCAATCTCGGTATTTCCGGTTACATACACCCCGTGTTCGATTCCCTCTCGTTTGAGCTGCTCCCGGCAAAGCACCGTGGGTGCAAAATGCAAGGATGCCAGCGCTGCAATCAGCTTTCGATTCATCTCTTCCGGATAAGGAGAATAAATATTATAGGAGCGAAGACCGGCCTCCACATGTCCGACGGTAATTTTATGATAAAACGCGGATAAAGCCGAAGAAAACGCCGTAGTGGTATCTCCGTGAACCAAAACAAGATCCGGCTTTTCCTCCTCCAACACCTGTCCGAGTGCAGACAAAATATCGGTCGTAATTGTCTCAATGCTTTGAGATTCACGCATGATATCCAAATTATAATCCGGTGTTACCTCAAAAAAAGATAAAACCTCATTTAACATTTCTCTGTGCTGTCCGGTCACACAGACTACCGTCGAAATATCCGGACAGGATCTTAACGCATGCACCAACGGACACATCTTAATGGCATCGGGCCTTGTCCCGAAAATCGGCATTACTTTTATCTTTTTCATAGTGAAGTCTCCTGTCCTGTCAAAATATCTTGCATCAACTTTTCATAAGCGATTTCAAACAATTCAAAAATACGCTGGTTTTCACCGCAGAGATAAAGATATCCAATCAGCGCCTCAAGGCCGGTGGCCCGACGGTATTGTACAACGGAAGCACTCTTCGGAGCCGATATGCCGCTTGCATTTCGACCGCGCTTAAACATACTTTCTTCCTCCGGACTAAGCAGCGGAAGAATCTGCTCTACAGCGTTGCTTTGCGATGAAGCCTTAACAAATTCCACCGCATAACGGTTCAGCAGTCCGATATCTTGAATTCCCAGCGAAATGAGAAAATTTCTCACAACCACTTCAAATACGGCATCACCAAGATAGGCCAATACCCCGCCCGACAGTGACTTTGGATTTTCAATTTTAAACCATTCTTTCAGCAACCTGCAATCCTCCGTCCCGTTTTATATCTGAATTGAATTCTAACAAATCTATGATATTATAGCATATTTTGATGTTTTTTCGCAATAGCTATGCAAAAAATATGACACATCCTGTTTTTGTTTTGCACCGCTTTCAATTCTAAAAAGAAAACGAAAAAAGCCGGCTCGTAATAAAACGAAACCGACTTCTGTTTTAAAATTGATAATGTTAGAAAGTCAAATTGCTATAAGGTTTTGTAGAACTGCTTATAGATAAAACAAATATATTATACCTCGAGGGATGCTGTTTCAAAATTGGCCGCTTTGGCAGCAAGTTCTGCATGGTAGACATCAATAATTGCTTTTTCCATCTGCGCGCGGAAATCCGCACTGATCGGATGAACAATATCCCGATACGTATTATCCGGATTTTTTCGTGAAGGCATTACGATAAAGAACTTGTCCCGTGCATGGATTACCTTAATGTCATGAACAGCAAGCTGATTATCAAATGTTACTGATACAACTGCTTTCATCGGGCCTTCATCAAATAACTTTCTTACCTTGATATCCGTAATCTCCATTGTAAAACTCCTCTTATTCTTTTAGTCTGATCATCTGACATGATAGTCAATCGGCCTGTAAAAGTATTATATATACAATTTATTAATATTATTCAACCAAATCATGATATTTTTTCGAATTATCTATTTATTTTCTGAAAATTTCGTATATAATGTAATATGAGAAAGAAATTATACGGAGATTAATACATGATTCAAACCAAACACTACTCTCCCGCAGAGATTGAAACAATTCTGTCATCCGGTCGAAATCTTTTTTTTATCGGAATCGGCGGAATTTCCATGTCTGCTTTGGCATTGATTGCAAAAGAGAAAGGTCTTTCGGTCTCAGGTTCTGACCGCGCTGAATCTCATATTACAGAAAAGCTGGTCGCAAGCGGAATTGATATTCACTTCGGACATAAAGCGGAAAATATTAAAGGAAGCAATGTTATCATATTTACAGCCGCCATCAAAGAAGACAATCCGGAAGTGATTGCGGCAAAGGCAGCGAACCTCCCCTTTATCTATCGGGCTGACTTTTTAAACTATATTATGTGTTTTTCCAAAAAACGCATTGGAGTTTCCGGGATGCACGGCAAATCCACCACCAGTGCGTTAATATCTCATACCTTACTGTCAGCAGGCCTTGATCCCACAATATTGATCGGCGCCGAACTTTCTGATATTAACGGTACTTATCATATCGGAAACGGGGACATTTGTGTATTTGAGGCCGATGAATACAGCGATTCCTTTTTATCTTTCAGTCCCACTGCTGCCGTCGTTCTGAATATAGACATTGATCATGTGGATTATTTTCACTCATTGGAACAAATCAAGCACTCCTTTACCGCTTTCTTAAAGAAAACCGAGCCGGACGGTATTGTTATCGCAAATTACGATTGCGCAAATGTTCAGTCGATTCTTCCAAGCATTCACTCCCGTGTTATAAGCTACGGTTTAAAAAGCGAGGATGCGATGTATCAGGCCAAAAATATTGAATACCATCATCAAACTTCTGCCTTTGATATTTATCGGAACCACCGTTTTATCGCCCATACATATATCACCCTGCCCGGCGCACACAATGTATCCGACGCATTGGGAGCTTTTGCCGCAATGGATCAAATGGGAGTAAACACACAGGCAATCATCCAAGGAATCCAAACCTATCAAAGTGCAAAGCGGCGCATGGAGCTGAAGGGCTATATCAACGGAGCCCCGATCTTTGAGGATTACGCTCATCATCCGTCGGAAATTAAGGCTACACTGAAGGGGATTCGCAATCTGACAAACGGACGTATCCTTTGCGCATTCCAGCCGCACACCTACTCCCGTACAGCAGGATTGCTCGACGGATTTATCGACGCGCTCTCCTTTGCCGACATCCCGATTTTGGCGGATATTTATGCGGCCAGAGAGACCAATACCTATCACATTTCTTCTCAGGATATTGCAAAAAAAATCAAATCCGCACAGTATTTTGATTCTTTTGACAAGATTTGCGATTTTATCCGAAAAGAAGCAACCAAAGACGACCTGGTTGTCGTTATGGGAGCCGGAGACATTTACAAAGTCTCTGAAATGTTGACAGAACAGAAATAAGTATACCATTAATCGCAAAAAAACAGTTCTGTTTTCCGTTTTTCAAAGCATACACAAAAAGCACCGAATTGTCCGATTAAGACAATTCGGTGCTTTTAAAATCGAATTATGCCGATTTATGAGAAAACGGATAATTATTTAACTTCAACTTTTGCGCCAGCAGCTTCAAGTTTTGCTTTGATTGCTTCAGCGTCATCTTTGGAAGCGCCTTCTTTGATTGCTTTCGGAGCGCTTTCAACCAAATCTTTTGCATCCTTCAAGCCAAGGCCGGTGATTTCGCGAACCACTTTAATAACCTCAAGCTTCTTGTCGCCTGCAGCAGCAAGAATAACGTCAAATTCGGTTTTCTCTTCTGCAGCAGCAGCGGGAGCGCCTGCAGCAGCAACAGCAACAGGAGCAGCGGATACGCCGAATTCCTCTTCCAGAGCTTTTACCAGGTCAGCCAATTCAAGAATAGTAAGGGTTTTAATATCTTCTAAAATTTTTGTGGTTTTTTCAGTAGCCATTTTACATTATACCTCCGTATTTTAAAATATAATTTTTTGAAGTAACAAAACAAGCATTATGCAGTTTGTTCTGCAGAATCTGCATTCTTGTCGATATAAGCCTGCAATACATATGCAAGACCGTAGAGAGAAGATTGGAGACTGCCGAGCACCTTTCCGATAAGTACTTCCTTGGAAGGAATTTTGGAAAGCTCGATCACTCCGTCGCGACTCAGGATTTCACCGTCAATGAAACCGGATTTAACATCGAAGGTTTCAATTTTCTCGGCATATT
>CAKRMZ010000014.1 GCA_934365155.1 uncultured Eubacteriales bacterium
GGATATTCGAAACGCCCTGCTCTCTCTGAACCTCAATGAAAATGTCCGCGGTGAGGTTCTGTCTCTGCAAAACTTTGCGGATCTTTCCGACATTTTGGAAAAACGTGCACCGGTAGTTCTTGACAAAAAAATGTTTTAATGATATACTTTTTGAGTTAGATGTTACCGAAGGTCATCGGAGACATTAACATCCTTGCCGGTTGAATTTCAATTCCGGCCAAAGTCCAAAAGGAGGTGTATTCAGAATGGAGAAAATAGTGAGTTCTTATGAAACGATGTTCATCATTGACAACCGTTTAGATGAAGCGGCAACCAAGGCCATCGTTGAAAAATTCACCGCCCTGATTTCCGAAAACGGCACAATTGAGTCCGTAAACGAATGGGGCAAGAAAAGACTGGCTTATCCGATCAACGATCAGAATGACGGCTATTATGTTTTAATAGACTTCAGCTCAAGCCCGGATTTCATATCGGAATTAGACCGTGTCTTCAACATTACCGAAGGCGTTGTCCGTTCCATGACCATTAAAAAATAAGCAAATTAAAATTTGGGAAAGGAAATACTATGGCAAGCTTGAATCTCAATAAAGTTGTTTTAGCCGGACGCATTACAGCAGATCCCGAACTCAAGACGACCCAAAGCGGCATTTCGGTTACAACCTTTTCTTTAGCAATTAATCGCCGCTACTCCAAAGACCGTGAGCAGCAGCAAGCAGATTTTATTACTATTGTAGCATGGAGAAACACCGCGGAATTCATTACCAAATATTTCAGAAAAGGTAGCGCCATTTGTATTACCGGATCGATCCAAACCAGAAGTTGGACCGATAATCAAGGCAATAAACGCTATGCAACCGAAGTTGTCGCCGATGAAGCAATATTTGTAGACAGCAAGTCCGATTCTGCTCCGGCGCAAACTTTCGGAGAGGCGCCCGCCTCCTATGCTGCACCGTCGGCGGATCCCGCGCCGAATTTTGAGGAGATTTCCGGCGACGACGATTTGCCGTTTTAATCCTCGCATAGTGCATTGCTCATTCTAAATAAGGAGGGAAATTCATAATGGATAAAGAAAAAGAAGTCAAAGAGCCCCAGCAGCAACAGCAACAGCAGCAAAGAGCGGTTCGTACTGCCGGCCCGCGCAGAAGAAAAAAAGTTTGCGCATTCTGTGCTGAAAAAGTGGAGTGTGTTGACTATAAAGATGTGGTAAGACTCAGAAAATATGTTTCCGAGCGTGCTAAAATCCTACCCCGCAGAATTACCGGCACCTGCGCAAAACATCAGAGACAGCTCACCACCGCAATCAAACGTTCCCGCTATATGGCTTTAATGCCTTATATCAGCGACTGAGAACGAAACACCAGTCAAAAAAATGCAGAGGATATCAAAAACCTCTGCATTTTATTTTTGCCTCAGGGCAATGTGTTAAAATAAATTTATCCTTTTTGATGATAAATCGCTTCAAACCGGGCATAGGCATCCGCATCGGCCGTACGGATCATCTTGAGCAATTCCTCATCTCCCATAACCGTATTTCTGCCCTTGACGTATTCAGCATCAACCATTTCTTTCACCTGCTTGCAGAGTTCGCACTGCTTCGGCACCGCATTTTCTCCCTTCAGATGAAAATATCCGTTAATCCAATGGGCAATTCCGGCCAAGCCGCTATGCGAATCAATCGAAACCTTCGCCGGACGGTTTAAGATTTTTTCGGTATCAAAGATATTATAAATCTCCTCGTCTTTAAGCAAGCCGTCTGCATGAATTCCAGCCTTGGTTACATTGAAGTTCCGGCCGACAAAGGGCGTGCGCGGCGGGATTTCATATCCGATTTCCTGCTCAAAATAATCAGCAATCTCGGTAATAACCGACAAGTCCATTCCATCGGTACTTCCGCGAAGCGATGCATATTCAATCGCCATGGCCTCCAACGGGCAATTTCCCGTACGCTCTCCGATTCCAAGAAGGGAGCAGTTTACACCGGAGCATCCGTAAAGCCAAGCGGTAGCCGCGTTGCTTACCACCTTATAAAAGTCATTGTGTCCGTGCCATTCCAACATCTCTGCCGGAATGCCCGCATAATGATTTAAGCCGTAAATAATTCCCTGCACGCTGCGCGGGAGTGCCGTTCCGGGATAAGATACCCCGTATCCCATCGTATCGCAGGCGCGAATTTTGACAGGCGTTCCGTACTCCTGTCCCAATTTCCAAAGAGCTTCCGCAAGCGGAACCACAAAGCCGTAGAAATCCGCACGGGTAATATCCTCAAAATGGCAGCGCGGACGGATTCCGTATTCCAACACGCTTTTTACTACACCCAAATATTTATCCATTGCCGCCGCGCGGGTTAATCCCATCTTTTTATAGATATGATAATCCGAGCAACTGACTAAAATACCGGTCTCTTTGATTCCTAAATTTTTCACCAATTTAAAATCATTTTCACTGGCACGAATCCAGCTCGTAATCTCCGGGAATTCATATCCCTTCTCCATACAAGCCTTTACCGCCTCACGGTCTTTATCCGTATAAACAAAAAACTCACTTTGACGAATAATCCCGCGCGGTCCGCTGAGTTTATGCAACAAATCATAAATATGCACAATCTGCTCCACCGTAAACGGCGCCGTAGATTGCTGTCCGTCCCGAAAAGTCGTGTCGGTTATCCAAATATCCGCCGGAGTGTTCATCGGCACAGTGCGGTGGTTAAACGCTACCTTCGGCACGGTCTCATAATCGTAAAGATGCCGATAAAGATTCGGATTTTGCCGTTCTTGAAGCTGATATTTATAAGCAGATTGCTCCAACACATTGGTATTATGTGAAAAATATAAAGTTGTTTTTGTCAAATCGGTCGGTTCATTCATATTGATACCCTCATTTTAAAATCACTTTCTATTATTGTACCTCATTCATTTGCAAAATGCAAGAATATACGTTTTTTTTCATATTTCAGACTCCAATCTATAATAATTGTCAAAAAACAACCTGTTTTCAACAAAACCTTGTATAATATGCCGATTCAAAACCCCTCGGGAATATAATAAAATAAAACACAGAGAGCTGAATGAAAAGAAAAACGAGGAATACTTATGATTACGAATATGACAGAAGGCAAGCCCTCCACTGTTTTACTAAAATTTTCTTTGCCGATGCTGCTCAGCATCGTATTTCAGCAGCTCTATAATATTGCCGACAGTGTAATTGCCGGCAAATTTATCAGCATTGACGCACTGGCTGCGGTCGGAGCATCTTATCCGGTTACCATGATTTTTATGGCCATCGCCACCGGAATGAATATCGGTGCCGCAGTAATTATATCGCAATTTTTCGGAGCCAAGCAATATAAGCAAACCAAAACAGCGATTTACACCTCTATTATTTCCGCAGTCACCATTGCGCTTATTTTAACTCTTTGCGGTGCACTGCTCTGCTCATGGCTGATGCAGCTTTTGCAAACACCAAACGGCATTTTCTCCGACTGCAAAGCGTATTTGGATATTTATATTTTCGGACTCGGATTTTTATTCCTTTATAATATCTGCACCGGAATTTTTACGGCCCTCGGAGATTCCCGCACCCCGCTCTATTTCTTAATCGGCTCCTCGGTCGGAAATATTCTTTTGGATATTCTTTTTGTAACCAAGCTTCATCTCGGCGTACCCGGCGTTGCTCTTGCTACATTTCTCTGTCAGGGCATCGCCGCAATTCTCGCCTTTATTTGCCTGATGCTTCGCATCCGTCAACTTCCCCATGAGGGAAAAAACCGTTATTTTTCCTTTCCGATTCTCAGAAGTATAATGATTGTATCCATCCCCAGTATTCTGCAGCAAAGCTTTGTTTCCGTAGGCAATCTGTTTATTCAGGGGCTTGTCAATTCGTTTGATTCCTCCGCCATTCTTGCGGGATATTCTGCGGCAATCAAACTCAACACCTTTGCCGTAACCTCTTTTACCGCGCTCGGAAACAGCATGTCCTCCTTTACCGCACAGAATATCGGTGCGAAGAAGCCGGATCGTGTAAAAAAAGGGCTCCGCGTCTCCATATGGATGCTTCTCATTGTTTCTCTTATTTTTACGGTAGCGTATTCCTTCTTCGGCAATATTTGCGCTAACCTGTTTATCGATCCCGGCGAAGCCGACTATTCTGAAACGCTCCGTGTTGCCATGAATTTTTTAAAGATTGTATCTCCGTTTTATTTCGTTGTTTCACTGAAATTAGTGATTGACGGTGTTTTGCGCGGAGCCGGAGCGATGGCAGCTTTTATGACTTCTACATTCTCCGATCTGATTCTTCGGGTTGTTCTGTCTTATCTTTTATCTCCCGTTTACGCAGAAAACGGCATATGGATTTCCTGGCCGATCGGCTGGATCATCGCATCGATTGTTTCCTGCCTATTCTATTTTTTCTCCCATTGGCAGAAAAAGAGTTTTACATAATAGAAATCACTTTCATAAAAAAGCATCCGCAGGACAGTCGTCTTGCAGATGCTTTTTTCTATGCTTTAAAATTCAAAGCTATTTATTTTCCCTTCGAAAGCACGGCACACCGTCATATCGCACGATATTTCGGTTGCCGCTTTACGGAATTTGCTCAAACTCGTCCAAGGCATCTTTGAAGGACTGCATACAACGTTTATAGGCATCCGGCTTCTCAAGGTCCACTCCCGCCAACTTCAAAAGCTCAACCGGACTGTCACTGCCGCCGGAGGACAAGAAACGAAAATAATCTGCAACGGCAGGCGCACCTTCGGAAAGAATGCGCTCCGCAATCGACACGGCGGAGATAATTCCCGTCGCGTATTTGTAGACATAAAAGCTGGTATAAAAATGCGGAATCCGTGCCCATTCATAGGCAATCTCCGGATCGGATACCACACTGTCACCATAATATTTGCGATTTAAATCCAAATATTTTTCACACAGCACATCTTTCGTCAGCGGCTCCCCGTTCTGCGCCATCTCATGTGCAATATATTCAAATTCCGCAAACTGCGTTTGCCGGAAAAGCGTGCTTTTAATCGTGTCCATATAATAAGACAGCAAATATTTTCGAAGTTTCGGATCATCGGAGGTATTTAACAGATGTTTAATCAAAAGCACCTCGTTGACGGTGCTCGCTACCTCGGCTACAAAAATCCGGTAATCTGCTTTTTCCTGCGGTTGAGAGCGCTCTGAAAAATAGGAATGCATCGCATGTCCCAATTCATGTGCAATCGTAAAAATATCGCCGGTTGTTTGTTGATAATTTAAAAGGACATAAGGGTGTGCAAGACCGAAAACGCTGATGCTGTATGCACCGCTGCGTTTGCCGGCGGTTTCTTCCACATCAATCCACCCCTCATCATGCGCACGGTTCAACAGTCTCTCGTATTCCTCACCCAAGGGATGAAGCCCTGTCTTCACAATACGAAATGCCTCTTCATAGTCTACCTGAATGTCCGCATCCTCAACAAGCGAGGTATGAATATCCCACATATGCAGTTTCGGAAGTCCTAAGATTTTTTTGCGGTCGGCAAAATACCGGTGCAAAATCGGCAGTGCTTCATTGACGCTTTTCAGCAAATTATCATAAACCTTGGTACTCACATCCTCACCATGCAGCGCCATGGAAAGGCAACTGTCATATTTTCGGATCTTCGCCAAAAACACATCCTTTTCCACATTGCCCGTATACGCTGCCGTAATCGTATTAATCAATCCGATATACGCCTTATAATAAGCAGTAAATGCCGAACGACGAAGCCGACGGTTTGGCGAACGCATGCACACACCGAACATGCTGTGCGTCACACATATTTTTTCTTTTTCGCTTCGAATCGTCGGAAACGGGAAATCCGCATTGTCAATCATAGAAAATACATTTTGATAGCCACTAAAAACCCGGCCCTCCAGTGACAACAACTGTTCGACTTCGGCAGAAAGCACATGCGGCTTTTGTTGAATCAACATCCGCAAAGTATAATCATAATCCCGCAGACGCTCATCCCTTGCGAATTCTTCTAATTTTTCCAACGGCAAATCCGTAAGCTCCGGTGTAATAAAGGCTGCCTGTTCCGCGAATTTCATCTGTAAGAGCTCCGCGCGGGATAGCAGTGCCGTGAATTCTGAATTTCGCGTATCCTCATCATGGCGCATAAAGGCATAAACACCGAGCTTCGAAATTTTTGCCGTCACCGTATTTAATTTCTGAAAGCAAGCAAGAAGATTTTCCGCTGTATTGAGTTTTCCGCGATAAACGGAAAGATCAAGCTCTTTTTCGGTCTCCCGATAGAGTTTTTCCCACTCCTCACCGCTTTTAAAAATATCTTCTGTCTTCCACTTCAAATGGCTTGGGATATCCGCACGTTCTTTCATAATTACCGATTTTCCTTTCATTTGTATTTTCTGCCATCCGGATTTATTTGCAGATAGACACTAAAAAATGATACAGTTTATTATTTCCGAAAAGCTCCCTCTTTACTCCGAAATGGATACATCAAAAAATCCGGATGCCGCTTTGACCTTCACATGGTCAAAGCCAAGGGAAACAAGCCGTTTGCAAGCTTCCGAAAAACCAAAGCCCAATGTTT
Source organism: uncultured Eubacteriales bacterium (assembly GCA_934365155.1). Classification (GTDB taxonomy): domain Bacteria; phylum Bacillota; class Clostridia; order Oscillospirales; family CAG-272; genus RGIG8399. The sequence continues at coordinate 6,569 of CAKRMZ010000014.1, forward strand.
TTGCACTGTGGCTGTCGGAACTCAAAATCACATCGCAGCCACGGGACCGAATTTCACGCAGCAAAAAATCCTCCGGATACGGCGTGTTTCGATATCCTCTGGCAATCGCTCCGCAATTCAGTTCAAAAATCGGATGCTCCTCGGCAATTGTCGCGAGCGCCTCCAGTGCCGCACGGCGATACTCCGGCAAGGTCGTATCAAAAAGCTTTCCGTTCTCATTGAATTTGGTGATCAAATCAAAATGTCCGATAATATCGGCATGCATCGGCGGAATTCGCTCAGCCAGCGTACGATAATATTCCTTTGCAAAAGCAAGATAATCGCCCCCGAAATACCGTCGGACCGTATCGCTGCAGCTTTCTTCGCTCTCATCCACCGAGCGGTATTCTCCGTTTATGAAAATATAGTGGAGCGAAGCGATCACATAATCATAAGAATATCCGTCCGGACCGGAAAAAGCATCCTTCTCGATTCCAAGCAGCACATCCATCCTATCTCGATACTGTTCCTGCAAAGCATGAATCCTTGAAATATAGCAAGCGGTATTCTCCAAAGACATGCAAAAGCTGCTGTCAAAAGAAGTATAGCCGTGCCCTGAAAAACCGATGGATGCAAACCCTCTCCGATATGCCTCGGCAGCAATCGTCTCCGGACTGTCACTGCCATCGCAAAAAGAGGTATGCACATGCAAATCCGAGCGAATCATCAGGTCATCTTCTCCTGTTTTACCTTGTGATCGATAATATGACGGGATGCAAGCTCCGCCACGATATCATCCACTTGAATTCCCATTTCCACCATCAGAACCATTATATGATAGCAGAGATCGGCAATTTCATAAATTGTTTCCGCACGGTCCTCCGCCTTTGCGGCAATAATCACCTCTGTGGATTCTTCTCCGACTTTCTTTAAAATTTTATCAAGGCCCTTTTCAAACAGATATGTGGTATAGGAATCCTTCGGCATTTCCGCCTTGCGGCCGCAAAGCATATTATATAAAATTTGTACAGAGAATTTTTCTTCTTTTCCATACACCGGATGAATAAAACAAGAGTCCGAACCGGTATGGCATGCCGGTCCCTCCTTATGCACACGTATTAACAGTGCGTCATTGTCGCAGTCGGCACAAATACTCACAATATGCTGGATATTTCCCGAGCTTTCCCCCTTGCGCCAAAGTTCTTTTCGAGAACGGGACCAAAAGCAGGTGCGCCCCTCTTTTATACTGATTTCCAAACTTTCCCGATTCATATACGCCAGTGTAAGAACATCACCGGAATCTGCATCGGTTACTACGGCGGGAATCAATCCCTGCGTGTCAAACTTCAACTCATCGATATTCATCATCGTATTCTCCTTGTCGGAATGCCCTCGGCATTCAGTCTCTCCTTTAATTCTTCAATCGTGACCTCTCCAAAATGGAAAATCGAGGCAGCCAGTCCGGCATCAACCTTTGGCAGGGTCTCAAACAACCGGACAAAATCCTCCACGCTTCCGGCACCGCCTGAGGCAATAATCGGAACAGACACCGTATCACACACGGCGCGCAACATTTCAAAATCAAAGCCGCGTTTCACACCGTCCGTATCAATGCTGTTTACTACAATCTCTCCGGCTCCGTCCTCAACACCCCGCCGAATCCACTCCAAAGCGTCCATGCCGGTATTTTCACGTCCCCCCTTTGCGAACACGCAAAACTGTCCGTTTACCCGCTTGACATCGACGGATAGCACCACACATTGGCTCCCGTAGAGTTTTGCCGCATCTCGGATCAGTGAGGGATTTCGAATGGCCCCGGAATTGACCGAGACCTTATCGGCTCCGCATTTCAGCACTCTGTCAAAATCAGAGGTCGTTTGAATTCCTCCGCCTACCGTCAGCGGAATAAAAACACTTCCCGCAACCTCTTTTAAAATCTCCGAAAACAGCGCTCGATCCTCAGCAGAAGCCGTAATATCATAAAACACAAGTTCATCCGCTCCGTGCTCGCTGTAATATCGCGCCAATTCCACCGGAGAAGATACATCCGACAGCCCTAAAAAATTGACGCCTTTGACAACTCGCCCGTCTTTCACATCAAGGCACGGGATAATACGCTTGGTAATCATTTTGCCTCCTCAATTGCCGCCTGCAAGCTGAACGCACCGGTATAAAGTGCTTTTCCCAAAACAGCTCCGCCGACCCCGATTTCTTTTAATGCACGAATATCCTCAAGGCTGCTAATTCCTCCGGAAGCGATAATCTCTACCGAATAGTCCGAGCATAGGCGACGGTAAAGCCCCTGCGCCGTTCCGACCATGGCCCCGTCCTTCGAAATATCTGTACAGATAACGCTTCGAAGGCCCGCTCCCTGCAACCAAAGCAACACCTCGTCTATCGTCACCTCGCTGCGCTGGGTCCATCCGTGGATGCAAACCTTTTCATCCCGGACATCCACGCCCACCGCAATTTTCTCTCCGTAACGCCGAATCATGCGTTCGCAAAATTCGGGCGAATCAATCGCCGCACTGCCTAAAATCACACGCCAAACACCAAGCGCCAAGTATTGCTCCACGGTTTTCTCATCCCGAATTCCACCGCCGATTTCCACTCGCAAAGAGGTATTCTCCACAATGCTTTTCACGCAATTCATTGCCACCGGATTCCCTCCGCGCGCACCGTCGAGGTCCACCACATGCACATACTCGGCTCCGGCTTTTTCAAACATTTCGGCTGTGCCGAGCACATTCTCTCCGTATACGGTAACTTTATTATAATCGCCTTGCAGCAAACGTACAACCTTTCCATCCTTTAAATCAATCGCCGGAAAAATCTTCACTGTATTCACCTCATAATTCACAAAACGCTTTTAAAATCCGCAGTCCGACCGATGCGCTTTTTTCCGGATGAAACTGCAATCCGAAAATATGATCTTGGGCAACCGCCGCGCAGATCGGAATTCCGTAATCGGTCTGTGCAATCACCGAATCATTACAGCGCGTGCCATAGTAGGAATGCACAAAATACACATAATCTCCCTCACAGACCTCTGCAAACAATTTGTTTTTCGGCTGATCGGACGGAAAATGCAGAGCATTCCAACCGATATGCGGAATTTTATATTCCGCGGGAACCGCACCGCGCATCGGAACAACATCCCCCGGGATCAGCGCAAGACCGCTGTGCTCCCCGTATTCAAAGCTACGCTCAAACAAAAGCTGCATTCCGAGACATATACCAAGCAAGGGCTTGCCGTTTTCCGCCTCTTCGCAAATCAAGCGATCCAGTTCCGTTTCACGCAATTTCTGCCGTGCGTCGGCAAAAGCGCCGACCCCGGGCAAAACAATTTTTTCCGCACTGCGTATCACTTTTTCATCCGAACTCAGCACCACATCCGCACCGATCGCCTCAAAGGAATGATACAGCGAAAAAATATTACCCACTCCGTAGTCCACAATCGCAATCATGAAAGCACTCCCTTAGTGGACGGAATTTCATCGGCAAAAGCCCGGTCTTCGGCACATGCCTTTGCCATGACGCGACCGAATGCCTTAAACATTCCTTCAATAATGTGATGAGAATTCTCTCCGGAAAATTGTTTAAAATGCAATGTAACTCCGGCATTTCTCACAAATCCAAGGAAAAATTCGCGCACAAGCTCCGTGTCAAAGCTGCCCACTTTTTCTGTCGGAATATTTACATCAAAGCCGAGATAATCCCGCCCGGAAAGATCCGCCGCACATAAAATCAGCGCCTCATCCATCGGTAACACGATATCTCCGTAACGGCAAATTCCCCGTTTTTCCCCTAAAGCCTCCGCAAACGCACGCCCGAGGCAAATACCGATATCCTCTACACTGTGGTGATAATCCACCGCAACATCTCCCTTGCAGCACAGAGTCAAATCAAAGCGGCCGTGCTTTGCAAACAGGTTCAGCATATGGTCCATAAATCCGACGCCGCTGTCAACCTGTACACATCCGCTGCCGTCAAGCTTTAGAGAAATTACAATCTCCGTTTCCGCTGTGCGGCGTTCTATTTTTGCTGTTCTCATTGATTTTTATCCTCCGATAATATTTGTCCTATCGCATCAAGCAACCGATTCATCTGCTCTCGAGTGCCGACGGTAATCCGATTATAATCGGCAATCCGGTTTCCCGAGAAGTGACGAATCAATATACCGCGGGCACGTAGCTTCTCGTAAAGAGCTTGTCCGCTCAAATTTGAATGTCTTGCAAAAATAAAGTTGGTTTGCGAAGGGATCACATAAAATCCCATATCGCAAAGCTTTTTCATACTGTATTCCCGTGTTTGTATGATCTTTTCACACATACCTCGGTAGTAATACTCCGAATCAATCGCCGCAATTCCGGCCGCCATGGTCAAACGGTTGATATTATACGGATTGGTCGAATATCGAATCCGTTCCAGATCATCAATTAAGCCGCTATCCGCAACAGCAAATCCCAAGCGTGCACCGGCAAGGCTACGGGATTTGGAAAAAGTCTGAACCACAAGCAGATTATTATATTTTGCCGTAAGCGCCGCACAGCTCTGTGCGCCGAAATCCACATAGGCTTCATCAACGAGAACAACGGTATTCGGATTGCCTTGAACGATTCGTTCGATCGCATCGCAAGACAGGACTTTTCCGGTCGGGGCATTGGGATTTGCAATAACAATAATGCCGTCACGATCCATATAGTCCGAAGGGTCGATTGAAAAATCATCCTTCAGCGGAATTAAGGTATAGGAGATTCCGTGCAAATCGCAGAATACACGATAAAATCCATAGGTAATATCCGCAAAATACGCTTGCCGTTTCTCTCCGCAAAACGCCATAAAAGCAAAATTCAGGATATCATCCGAACCGTTGGAGGCAAATATATTCTCTTTTTTTACGCCGAAATGCTGTCCGATCCGTTCCCGTAAAGCGCCGAGCGTCGGGTCGGGATAGAGGTTGAGGCGTGCCACTTCTGCGGAATTCACCGCGGCCTGCACCTCCGGTGACGGAGGATACGGGGATTCATTGGTATTGAGCTTTATATACTGCATATCCGTCGGCTGCTCTCCCGGGGTATATGCACATAAATTTTGATATCGTGAATTGAAAAAGCGGCTCATTTTTGACCTTCTTCCAAACGAATCATTGCGCTTTTGGCATGCGCATTTAAACCCTCTGTCTCTGCAAAACGAGCAATGTCACGTGCAACTGCCGAAAAGGCCTTTTCGGTATAATAGGTATACTGTGTTTTTTTCACAAAGTCATCCACCGACAGCGGGCTGGAAAAACGAGCGGTGCCTCCCGTAGGAAGCGTGTGGTTGGGGCCGGCAAAATAGTCACCGGCTGCCTCCGGACAATAGTATCCCAAAAAGATCGATCCCGCATTGCGAACACTGTTCAGATAATCGAAGGGGCGCTCTACACAAAGCTCTAAATGCTCAGGAGCGATCGTATTGGAAATATCAATCGCCTGCTCAATCGAATCCACTAAAATAATCTTGCCGTTGGTGTCGATGGACGCACGCGCGATTTTCTCTCGGCTCAATAATGAAAGCTGACATTCCAGCTCATTTTTCACCTTTTCGCAGAGCTCCGCACTATCCGTTACCAACACGGCACTGGCCATACGGTCATGCTCAGCCTGAGAAAGCAGGTCTGCCGCTATAAACCGCGCATTGGCATTTTTATCCGCCACAATCAAAATTTCGCTCGGTCCCGCAATCATATCAATCGCAACCTGACCGAATACCTGCTTTTTGGCCTCGGCAACAAATGCATTTCCCGGGCCCACAATCTTATCCACGCGCGGAACGCTTTCCGTTCCGTAGGCCAACGCCGCAATTGCCTGTGCTCCGCCGATTTTAAAAATCCGGTCAACGCCCGCAACAGCGGCTGCCGCCAAAATAGCAGGATTTATACTTCCGTCTTTTTGCGGAGGCGTCACCATAACAATTTCTTTGCACCCCGCAATTTTTGCGGGAATGGCATTCATCAACACCGTGGAGGGATATGCAGCGGTTCCGCCCGGAACATACAGCCCCACCCGTTCAATCGGAGTCAGCTTTTGTCCCGTAATCACGCCCTCTTTTTCGTTGATAATCAAACCTTGCCGAAGCTGCCGCTGATGAAAATTTCGAATATTCTCTGCCGCGGTCTTTAAAATGCGAAGCAAATCCGCATCGACGCATTGCGCAGCCACTTCAATCTCCGTTTGGCATAACTCAAATTTTGAAATTTCGGCTCCGTCAAAGCGCGAGCTGTATTCCCGCAATGCCGCGTCACCGCGCGAGCGCACATTTTGAATAATCTCCGCAACCGGCTTCTCCACTTGATTTTGTATCATCTCCCTCGAAAAAATTTCCTCATTGGAAATCTCCCCGTATCGCATCACTTTAATCATTATTTTTCTCCACCTGCTCTTCTATCGCACTTTGAATTCGGCTGATTTCAGGATATGCAAACTTAAAACTGGATTTGTTGGAAATTAAGCGCGCACTGACCGGAACAATCGTCTCCATCGGAATTAAATCGTTTTCAAGCAATGTCTTTCCGGTCTCCACAATATCGACAATCACATCGGAAAGGCCGAGAATGGGTGCCAGCTCAATCGAACCGTTCAACCGAATAATATCAATATCCCGTCCGATTCCGTCATAATACGTTCCGGCAATCCGCGCAAATTTTGTTGCGACTCTCAAAGGGCGTGAGCGCTCATCATGAAAATCCTTTTTTGCGGCAACCGCTATCCGGCAATTTCCGGTTTTTAAATCGGAAAGCTCATAAACATCCGGACCGTATTCCAAGAGAATATCCTTTCCCACAACGCCGATATCCGCCGCGCCGCGTTCCACATAAATTGCCACATCCGACGGCTTAACCCAAAAATACCGAACACCGGCATCGGCGTTTTCAAAAATCAGTTTTCGATTTGCTTCCTTGATAGACGGACACGGAAATCCTGCGCTGGCAAATATATCATACACCCGTTCGCCGAGCCGTCCTTTCGGGAGCGCTATATTAATCATTGCTTTCATAAATTTCAAACCCCTTGTCCGTCAATTGAATCAGCCGACGATATCGGATATTCTTCGGCACATGCTGTTGGGCGCAGATACTTCCATCTCCCGTGCGCAACATTCGAATCCGATCTGCAATTTCACATGCGTCCATTGTCTTCGGATAAATCACAACCGTATCCACGTCGTATTTTTTAACATCTTTGTTCAGCGTTTTCAATAAATCCATATAAATCGCAAAGCCAATAGCACCGGAGCGCCGTCCCATTTTCTTCATCAGTTTTCCGTATTCTCCTCCGGATAAGACTCCGCACGGAACACCGCGCACAAAGCCACGAAATACTACGCCGCTGTAATAATTCATATTATTGACAATGGAAAAATCAATGCGCACATGATCTCCGATTCCCATCTGCTCTAAGAAACGACCGATTTCGGAAAGCTCGGCGATAACCTCTTTTATCTCTGCTCCTACGGGAAGGCCTTTTAGCTTTTCAAGCACCTCTTTGAATCCCCCGCAAGTCGAGGCAACAAAAGCAAGCATATTTGTGTCTTCGTCGGACAACATTGCATCCTCGCAGATTTTGCGAAGATCGTGCACATTTTTCCGTGCGATGCATTCAATCACGGAATTTTTGGAATCATCCGACAAATTCATGCGATCCAACAGTCCCGAAACAACTCCCATATGGGAAATATCCAAAACATAGTCATCCGTTATGGCCTGAAGACTTTTTGCAGCAAGAGTGACGACTTCACAAAGATGATATGTATCAATTTCACCGATACACTCCAGCCCGATTTGCATGATTTCCCGAAAACGACGGCTTCCCTCATCTCTGCGATATACGTTCTCGCTGTAATACAGCTTGCAAAGCTCGTCAGCATCCGAACAATTTTTTACGATAGAAAGGGTGACATCCGGTTTTAAGGCAAGCAGCTTCCCGTCCGTATCATTGAAAGTAATCATTCCGTCCGAGATTAAAAAATCTTTATTGCGAACATAAAAATCATACTCTTCAAACTTGCTCATTTTATACTGTCGGTATCCGTACTGTTCATAAATGGAGCGCAGTTTGAATTCTGCCTCTTCGCCCTTTTTCAAAATTGCCTTTTCTTCATTCATGTTGTTTGACCTCTTTTGGCATCATTTCTGAAAGAATCACAGAAGTTTTTCTGTTTTTAGTATTTTATCACACTAAAGCGATGAAGTCAAGTGAAGTCGCCAAATTTTTATAAAAAATCTCAAAACGAAAATCTTCGTTTTGAGATTTTAATTCAGCAATTTTTTAGAGAAATAATAAAACATTGACTCAAAAAACGGTTCTTGCTCTTTCCGTACCGTTACACTTTTAATACGGCTTGAACGCTCAAAGGCTTTCCTTGTCCCTTACCTGACAGCAAACAATATTTAAATTTCCGTTCCGGCAACGCATAGCATCTAAAAAATCTTTCGGTATCTTCGGCGTTTTCAGCGTGATATGATACTGTAGCTCATATAATGTACCCATATTGGTGGTTTTTACTTTTTCCAAAGTATGCTCTTTGGTGTACTGTAAAAACAAATCGTCAAACAAACCGTCATAGTCTAAATCTTCGGGAATGGTAATTTTGAGTGTCCGCTCCGCCCTGTCGGGTTGCCCGAATTGAATCGCCGTAAGCAGCAATATCAAAGCGGCCAGAATTACAAAGAATATCGTCGCCAAAAACACATAGCCCATTCCGGTAGCAAGCCCGATTGTCATTGCAAGGAAAATCGCACCGATTTCCCTCGCCGTACCGGGAGCGGAACGAAAACGAACCAAACTGAATGCCCCTGCGACCGCAACCCCGGCCCCGATATTGCCGTTGACCAGCATAATCACAAGTTGTACCACTGCAGGAAGAATCGCTAAAGTAATCACAAAGCTTTGCGTGTGTTTTGTTTTAAACATGCTAATCAGCGCTGTCGCTATGCCGAGAACAATCGACACTGCCGTGCAAACAAAAAATGAAGACAACGTAAGCCCGGAGCCTATAATGGAATTAAGCACAAAGATGCGCCTCCTTTTTATTTTCATTTTCACATTTTTTCAAAGGTTGATTCAGGATATGCGTTCGATAGCACGTACCGTATTTGGAAAAAGAAATCGGGAAAATACCAAGCTCTGACAGCAAAGCGCCAAGCCATAAAGGAAATACACCCGGAATTTTTATTTCCATTAAAATACACTCGGTCCGTATGATCGGATCACCGAAATTTCCGAGCCGAAGATCCAAGTCTGTATCACGCCACCGCATATTGGTATCAAACGTAATTCGAAGGCCCGGATCATAAATTCCGCTGTACGCTTCTCGGTCATATCCGATGAATACACGCGGATATGTTTGATAAATCGATTGAAACCATTGAATCTCTTTTCCGATCTGTCCGAATTTTTCCGCAAGTTCCGCATGACCGAGAATATTTCCCACTTCGTCCGCCTTTGTCAAAATCCGTCTCTTATACACAACGCCGCAACATTTTTTCTTTAATTCCGCAAATACGGTACCGTTATTTAGAAGGCCGTCGTAACTGCGCACCCGCAATTTTTCCTTATAAGCCGGTTTTTCAATGGACGCCCGAATCAATCGCCAATCCTCGGTATCATAATAAATATTTCCGATTGAATAGTTATCATATATATCCGCTCTCACAAAATTGTGTATCCGAGACAGAAGAAGTTCCTTCTGCGCCGGCGTTAAAAAATATTTCTTTTCATATCGCTCAAAACTGTATTGAATACCCATTGCCATATCTGCTCCTCCTTTACATAAACAGAATAAACGCCGAACTTAAAGAGAAACTAAAGAAAAAACAAAAACTGTCTTTAACTTCTCTTTAAGTTCAGCGGGTAAGCTATAAACAAAGAAACCACAGGAGGACAATGCAATGAAAAAGCAAATTTTATCTTTTGTCTTATGCATTCTTTTTGTCATCAGTACATTCTATGCCTGCCAACAGACTTCCGACACAAAATCCGATTCGGACTTTGGAAGCAATGAAACCGTAAAACAGCCTGCCACTGACAACATTCCGGAACCCGATACTTCCGATGCCACTTTTGTGAAATGGGAAACCGGAAAGGTAAGTATCAGCGGAAACGGCGCGACGGAAAAAGACAATACGGTCACCATTACAAACGGCGGAACCTATGTAATCAGCGGAACCGTCAGCAACGGACGTATTATCGTAAATGCTCCGAAAAATGATGTCTGTCTTGTGCTTGACAATGCAAATATTACTTGTCTGTACAGCAGCCCTCTCTATATTTACAAATGCGAAAAAGCAAGCATTTATGTTACAGCCGAAACCGAAAACCCTCTCTCAGACGGAACGGATTATCGATTTGATGATGGGCTCTCCTCCGAAGAGGATAGCGAGCCCAACGCCTGCCTCTATTCCAAATCAGACCTGATTATCACCGGAAGCGGTCAATTAAATATCAATGCAAACTACAATAACGGCATTACCGGAAAAGATACTTTGCAAATTGCTTCTGCTTTAATATCTGTAAAATCCGCAAATCACGGTATCAACGGCAAGGATTCTCTCACCATTCAAAATTCCCAAATTTCCGTTTCCAGCGGCGGTGATGCACTCCGTTCTACCAACGACAGCGACACTTCTGCCGGATTTATCTCCATTACGGATTCCAAATTGGAATTGACAGCGGGAGAAGACGGAATCCAGGCAGAAACCTCCATCACCGTTCATGGCGGCCAATGCAGCATCAATGCAGGCGGCGGCAGCAATCAAAAGATTTCTTCCGACGCCAGCGCAAAAGGAATCAAAGCCGGAACGGATATCCAAATTGACAGCGGCAAATACAGTCTGGACTGCAACGATGATGCCATTCACGCAAACGGGAACGTTACCATTTCCGGCGGAACATACACCGTTCTCAGCGGCGACGACGGAATCCATGCCAATCAAAACGTAAGCATTTCGGACGGCACCGTTACGGTGAACAAAAGCTATGAGGGAATTGAAGGGGCTGTCATTACCATTTCCGGCGGAACCATCAAAATCCTATCCGATGACGACGGAATCAACGCCTCCGGAGGATCCTCCGACCAAAGCCAATCGCTCCGTGCCCCCGGTCCTTTCGGCGGTTCATCGTCCGATTGCTCCATTTGCATTTCCGGAGGAATCATTTATATTGATGCATCCGGAGACGGAATTGATTCCAACGGAGATCTGAACATTTCCGGAGGCGAAGTATATATCAGCGGTTCTACCGGCAACGGCGACAGTGCTGTCGACTATGACGGAAATGCAATTATTACCGGAGGAATCGTCATCGCCGCCGGCTCATCCGGAATGGCTCAGAATTTCAGCAACAGCTCCACTCAGGGCTGCATTCTTTTAAACTACTCTTCGTTTTCCAACGCTGAGATTTGTTTGTTTGATGAAGCCGGGACGGAATTGCTGCGCTATACTCCGCCGAAAAGCTATAACAGCATTCTCATCAGCTGCCCCGATCTTGTAAAAGACGGAAGCTATACCGTCACCGCATGCGGACAGACAAAATCCGTAACCTTAAGCAGTCTGATATACGGCGACCAAAACGGAATGAACGGCCCGAATTCTTCGGGCGGAAATATGGGCAATCTTCCTTTCCCCGGAATGGGCCGAAATGATATGCCCGATAACCCCCAAAACAGAAATGACAGACCCGAAATTTCGGGAGGCTTCAATGTTTGAATTTATTCAAACCGACATTTCGATCTGTTTATAAAGGATACCGGGAAAACACAGCCTGTTTTCGGTATTTAAAAATTAATTTTCTCAATCTTATTGATAGCAAAAAGAACACCCGTGAAAATCAATCACGGGTGTTCTTGCTTTTTGATTTACAGTTTCCAATCAACCGCCTGTTTTTTGCCGCCGACAAAATCTGCATAAATACCGGGTTCGCAAATCAGCTGTTCATGCTTGCCCTGCTGCACAATGCGACCGTGATCGATAACGAGAATCCGATCGGCATGACGCACGGTTTTCAAACGGTGTGCAATCATAATGATTGTCTTGTCGCGCGTCAGCGCTTCAATTGCCTTTTGCAAACGGTCTTCATTTTCCGGATCCACATTGGCCGTCGCTTTATCAAGAATGATAATCGGCGCGTCCTTCATCATGGCACGGGCGATGGAAAGCAACTGCCTTGTTGCTTTTTTATTTTCATCTGTCTCCTCAGCCGCACCTCTTTTTTAAATTTCAAATCTTATTCCCAACGGAAAAACCGTACAGTGAAAATGGTGCAAAGTGCGCCAACTCCAAGCATAACACCAATCGGGAGCAGAATGCTTCCCGTGCTGATACCCAAAAAAGTATTTTTTATCATCGTAAGCCCCTGCGTCAAAGAGAAGAAGCTGACAATCTTCTGCATTGCCTTTGGCATGACCTCGATTGGCAGCGTCGTACCGGAAAAAATAAGCATCGGAAAATAGAGAACCGATGCAATAATGCTCGCCTGCTTGGTGTCCTTTGCCACGCCGCCTGCCAACATACCGATGGAAAGAGTTGAGATCATGGTGAGCGCCCAGCTCCCGAGAAACCCGAAAAGCGAGCCGCGCAACCGCACGCCCCACAAAAGCGCCGCAACCGACAGCGTTGCAAGGGATACGGCACAGTAGACGAAATACATCGCCAGCTCAACGCCGAGAATGAATACGGGGCTAACCGGCGTGACGCGCAGTCGCTTGAGAATCTTCATCTCCCGTAGACCCGATACGGCAAGCGGCAGTCCCATAAGTCCGCTTGCGCAAATCGCAACCGCGCTGACCGCTCCGAAAGACTGTTCCAAGAATGTATAGTCCGCACCGTCATAAGCAGGTTTTGTGCCGTAGATGATGCCGAGAATAATGAAAATTACAAGCGGCATGATAACAGCAAAGATCACCATATTCATATCCCGCAGGCTGAGCTTCAGCTCCGTTTTCAGAAAAGTAAAAAAGCGTTTCATGCGTTCACCTCCACATCCGAAAGCGTTAGATACGCATCTTCAAAATGCTCACAGCCGCACTGTTTCTTTGCCTGCTCCACGGTTCCGCGGAAAACGGGAGTACCTTTTTTCAGAATGCAAATTTCATCGCACAGTGCCTCGACTTCATCCATAAAGTGAGAAGTCAGGAAAATCGTAAGTCCCTGCTCTTTTAAATGTTCCAGCGTTTTCCATACGCTGCGCCGCGCTTTTGCATCAAGCCCGGTGGTCAGCTCATCGAGGAACACAAGCTTCGGCCGCGGGATCAGCGCCAGTACGATAAAAAGCCTCTGGCGTTCGCCGCCCGAAAGACTCTTTACCGCGACTTTGGCTTTGTCGCCAATGCCGAATTGCTCACACAGCATGCGCCAATCGGTGGGATTGCGGTAGAGACTTGCGGTTTCCTCACAAAGCTCGGAAACCTTGATTTCTTTATGATAGTCGCCCTCTTGGAACTGCACGCCGATGCGCTCAAACAGTGTGCGGCGCTTTTTCTTCGGGTCCTGTCCCAAGAGACGCACCGTTCCTGCATCCGCCTGCTTTGTGCCGAGCATACACTCAATCGTGGTGCTTTTCCCTGCGCCGTTTGCTCCGAGCAGCCCGAATACTGTTCCGCTTTTTACCGAAAAATCCAAATGATCGACCACGGTTCTGCCGGCATAGGTTTTGGTCAGTCCTTCAACAAAAACAGCCTCGCTCATTTCTGAACCCTCCTGACTGCCCGGAGCTCGATATAGCCGCGCTCGCCGCGAGGTTCAAGCTGGATGCGCGGATTCTCATCATCCCAGCGGTAGCCGATGGCGGACGGATTATAGACGTTCATTGCCGCCTGCACGGTGCGGATGGCTTCGCAGTAATTTTCCTCCCGGAAGGGCTGACCCTGAAACATCAGATATTCCGCCTCCGGCAGATGAATGGTGTCGAAGCCCTCCGGGATCATTCCCATATAATCGGTTTCGACCTCCACACCCTGCACATAGGTGGAGGTGTTCGGCTTTTTGTACTTTTCGGGAAGCCACATGGAAACCGGCTCTCCGCAGAGCGATTTCATGCTCATAAGGATCCCCCAGACATCGCAGTTTACCTCCTCGCAGTAGGGAAAATAGTCTGCCGCTTGCCTGCCGCGCTTGATGATACACAGGCGTTCCGGCTTGCGGATGGCCTGTATAAAAATCGGTTGAATGTTAGACACGTCGATGTTCTCCTTTCTCAGTTCACGATATTTTGCGCCGTAAGAAATGAAGAACGGGACGGGAACGGGATTTTTCATGTAGTCGCTGGGGTTCAGACCGAACTCCCGGTAAAATGCCCGCGTGAAGGTGTCCACATTGGTAAAACCGGCATCCATCGCCGCGTCGATGACTTTGACGTCTCCGCTCTGCAGCTGTTTTGCCGCCTGCGTGAGCCGGTATTTGCGAATATACTCGGTCGGTGTCAGACCGAGAAAATCTCGGAACAGCCGATAGGCATACCACGGAGAAAACAGTGAGGCCTGCGCAAGATCAGACAGACTGATTTCCTCTGTTTTATTCTTTTCTATGTAGTCCTGCATCCGCTGGACAGCCAAAATCTGTTCCTTCATTCTTCTCAGCTCCTTACGGGAACATTATACCGTGCCGAGAGAATCTTCTCTCGACTTTCCTTGCTATTTCGCGCTTCCGATGGGAACTGTATGCTCCTGCTTCACTTGCATTTTCACCGGAACTCCTTTTTGAAAAAAAGGCGCAGAGCAAAACCCTCCGGTAAAGCTCTGCGTCTTTCGGTATTTGTGCTATGTTCGATAAATGTTTCTGCCGGGCTGTTTTACGTTTGGCTGCCCGTTTCGTTCAGTTCGAGATTCATCAGGTCAAAATCAATATATTCTCCATTGATTTTGAAAAAATGAGGAAACGTACACAGCTTTCGAAAGCCGTACTTCTCATATAGGTGAATCGCACGGGCATTGCTGCTGCGCACCTCAAGATTTAACTGCTCAAAGCCGTTCTCTTTGGCAAAGGCCAGAATCGCTTCCATCAGGGCAGGTGCCGCGCCACAGCCCCACCATGCTTTTTTCAGACTGATACCGAACACCCCGCGGTGGCGCATGCGATTGCTTCTGCGGTTCAAACTTGCCGTGCCGATGATCTCACCATCCACTTTGGCAAAATACTGTACATTATCCGCCGAATCGCACTGTGAGCGCAGATAGTCTTGTTCTGCTTCAAGGCTAAGCGGCACCCCCTCCGCGCCAAAACTGAGGTTGTCGGTTTCTCCGCCGATGATTTTCAAATAATCAAGCAATGCAGCGGCTTCCTCCGGCTGTGCGCGTTCAATGACAAACAAACTGTTATTCAACTTTAAAACTTCCTTTCTTCTGTATTTTTCCGTGTATTATTTACAAAATCCAGCGGCTGCATGGTGCCCTCAACCGATTCTACCGGAGCGCTCCCCCAAGTGATCCCCACTTTCTCACACACGGTGCTGTCCAGCAGTTCCCGCACCTCGTCGGTCAGCAATCTTTTGCAAGCATCATCCACAAGCTCCGGTTTTTTCAGGCAATCGGCCAAAATATCGTTCTTTGCGGCCAGCAGTGCTACCGCGACCAGTAGCGTGATAATTTTGCTGAATGCTTTCATACTTTATCCTTTTTGTCCCGTAATCTTTACAGATCGAGGGCGTACCATTCCTCGCCGGTTTTTTGAAAGCCCAGACAGGAGAACATATTTTGACTCTGTGTATTAAAGGAATAGATATTGGCCGTGACCCGGTGCATTCCCTGTTCGCGCGCCTTCTCCAGCATCGCGCGGATGCACCGCCGTCCGATGTGGCGGTTCTGAAATTCCTTGCAAACCACGATGGCCAGTTCACCGCTGCTCCGCAGCGAAACATCACCCACCAGCTCGCCGCGGTAGCGGATGTAATAGCAGTCGCCGCTGCTGCTCAGGTATGTGTACATAGCCTTCAGCCGTTCCGGTGAATATGGCACGTCGATGTTGTCAACCTGCTTACACACGTCCGGGTCCTGATACCACGGGAGAGCGGCGGCCTCATCAGGGTAATAGGGGATCAGCGTGATGTCGCTGTCAACGGTTATTTCTTTTATAGCACGCATCTCAGACCTCCTGTCCCGAGTCTTTCGAAAACGACCGGCGGTAATCAGGCAGTATCCGCTGCCAGAATACCAGCCCATTTACAAGGAGCAGCACTCCGAAAAGGCACCTTGCCGCCCATTCCGGGCAAAGAAGTGAAATGCCGTTCATATCCCCGCCACCAAACAGGCCGCAGAGAATACTCAGATACAGTGGATCAAGGAGCAAAAAGGCAATTGTTATATAATACAGCATTGCGCGAAACAGCTTGCTCTTGACATTACAGATTTTCTTTACAAGGGCTGTCAGCAGATACGCGGCACAAAAGGTCGCCATCGCTCCCACAAGACAAAAAATGCCAAGCTGCACATTTGTCATGCGCTCAGCGTAGACATCAATCTGCACGCCGAGTCCCATAAATTTTATCTGTCGGAACACCCCTGCAAAAAGCGCATAAAGAAGGTGCGCCCCTTCATGCACAAGATAGTAGGCGACAAGTGCCGCCAAAATGCCTATGTATTGTCGTGTTCGTTTTGACATGATTATCCTCCATCCTCCAAAATCACTTTGTCTCACGGAGCCGCTTCAGGTTTTCAAAAACAAACGGGCCGTTTTCGGCAATGCGTCCCAACGTCGGACATCCCTCCAGCTCCGGACAGTCCGCACAGGTATTCAGGTTCTTTTCCCGAACGCAGTTATGTACGGAACAAAGCTTGTCGCAGAACGGCGTCTTTGCGCCCTCTACGCGGCAGCCGGTGCAGTTGATCATTTCCGGTGTAATCGTTACCCCGTTGAGCTTCGTCCACAGGGCGGCGGTTTTCTCACGCAGGGCATTGTCGTTTGTAATCGTTGCGATGCGGGCGTCACAGGGTTCGCAGTCCAGCCCGCAGCAGCCAATCAGCTGATTTGTGTTTTTCATAGATACCTCCACAAATTTGAATTTGTTAATCTCGTTCACTTGCGACAATACCACATAAAAAATCTTCTCCTGAAAGCCTTTTTGCTTTCCATATCTGCATCATTTTCATATCCCTTTCTCAGAAAGCTGAAATTTCTATTTCTGCTGCCACGCCATTACATAATCCTTTTCCCCGGTAGCTTCATCTAAGCCATTATGCTGAATCTCAAATCCTTCTCTTTGATAAAAAGATACTGCCCGTGTGTTCTTTTGATATACATTCAAGAGTAGCTTATTTCTTTTCTCCTTTGCATGATTCAGCAAAATTTTACCTATACCCTGCGATTGCATTTTATCAGAAACAAAAATACCCTCAACATATTCATCGTTCAACCCTATAAATCCCTGTGTTTCTTTATCATGCTCATACACATAAACCTCTGCCTGCGGCAGTGCGGCCTTCACTGATTCAAAATTGCTCTTCCAGTATTGGGCAGGAATAAAATAATGTGCCTTTATATTTGTATCCAGCCATATATCTGCGATTTTATTTATATCCGCTTTTCGTAATTCTCTAATCATAACGGCACCTCTCCTGCAAATTCCAAGTTTGTCTATGTCATAACTCTCGTATATATATTTTTTCTTCAAGGCCCCAAGGAGCAATTTTTCGGTCTATTACACCAAACCCGTATTTTTCATACAAATTTTCGTGGTCGCTTACTATATACACCTTGTTATAACCAATATTTTTTATATAATCAATGGCATACCCAATCAGTTGTTGGCTCAATCTATTACCTCTGTATTCTTCTCCGACAAATATAAAGCCGATATAAGGTGTATAATCCACATCCGGAATACAGTCCGTTTTGGAAACTGTACAATAACCGCAGATTTTTTCATCATCTACCGCAACAATAACTCTTTCCCAGTCGCTGAATTCATTATGATCCATGGCACTCGCCAGTGTTTTTCCCGCTTTCCACGAACAGCTCTCTGCATAATTTCGTACTTTGCACCACAATTCATCCGATGACGTAACAGTTCTGAAATTCATATTTGTCTTTGTTAATCTGAAACTCATACGCTCGTTCACCTATCTCATACAACTTTATAAATCATAAAGCCAAAGTCAACCAACTGTCCGTTGACCCTAAAAAATCCGGGGAAATCACACAGTTTGCGGAAGCCGAGCTTTTCATAGTTGCCTCCATGAATGAGAATGATCAAAGCTTATTGCAGCCGGAATTCCTGATCCAGTTTCCAGTCGATTCCTTCCAAAAAATCATATCCAAGCAGTGCCTCTATATCAGGCGGCTGTCCGTATATCTTTTCGCGAATATCTACATCTCGCAGATGAATAAAACGATCTTGAAATAATATTGGGAAGTCCCTTATATACGGGCTTGATATATGCTGCGCAGAACCGATGCCCACCTGCTCCGTCTCATGCCATTCAACATTTAAAAACCGCGTATGCCAAGCAGCACTGAGCGTCGAGCCGGTGTGTCCAGTATCAACTCTGGCCTTAAACCGATAGCCCAAATATTCAGGAAAAACAATGGGACCTCGCTTGAGATCAGGATTGGAAAAAGCGGTTGCTCTTTTTGATGTACTGACCGATAGCGTATTGTTTTTTGCGGAATAGCTCCAACGGTATCGGGAAATGACATCCCACCCAAGTAACATCTCCGCAGGAAAGTCAGCACCACTTTTATCACAGAGAGCAAAGTCGGCATCGTCTGTCACGACTACCCGAAGCTTCTCTATACATATATCTCCAAGCCTAACATTTGAAATTACAGTGGTTTGAAGCGTCCGGACCAAGCCGTTGTTGTTCCCTGCATAGAGGACATTATCTTCTGCAGCAAATCCCAATTTCTCAAGAAGAGTTCGAGCGATGACCGTCATGCCTGCACCGGTATCAAACAATGCTATCGTTTCCACATTCTGTATGCAGACGTTTACAAACAAGAGATTTTCAAATTTTTTATCTGAGAGACAATTCACCATTCTTTCCTCCCATGATTTTTAATGCTTTATCATGTATAAGGCTCAATCTTTCCTGACGGCAAGACAGTAACCAACATGCTCAAAGGCTTTCATATCTGCCCCGGATTTGTCGATGATATCCCTTTGAATATCATCGGGGGTCAAAAGCTCATAAATCAGAAAACCGTGCTTTTCAAGTAGCCTCTCAAGCTCCGAATAGGAAAACGCCGATTGCATCGGTTCGCCACCTGCTTTTGCCATCATAATAGTGTTCTGCACACGCTTTTCGGGAGCGTTAAAGAAGTTTTCATCCGGATAATCGAACACAAGTGTGCTGCCGTCCGCGCAAAGCGATGAAAGCTCGGCAAGCGTTTTGTCGATTGCTTTTGCAGAAAGGTAGTAGGTCACACCGAGCCATGAGAAAAAGGATTTCACGGACGGGTCAAAACCGCCGGCAATCAGGCGTTCCGCCAGGCTGTCTCTTGTAAAATCCACGGAAACAAAGCTAAGATTATCCGGAATCTTCCAACCGGCGCGGGTGATTCTTTCCTTTTTATCCGCCTGCGTCAGAGGATGATCGACCTCGAATACCTTGTGCTTTAATAAGAACTCTGTTTCCCGGAAGGCAAAGGTATCCATGCCTGCACCAAGCATGACATATTGCTTTGTGCCGCTCCGGACGGCGGTTTTCAGAGCCTGTTCCGTATATGCCGCACGGCAAAGCGGCGACGGAGCGATATGAACATTGACAAGTCTGCGCAAAAGTTCCTTCGGCTCCTGCTGAGCGGGATCAATCTTCGGCTCAAAGAACTGCGCTCCGCTGAGAATGTAGCTCCCAACGGCATCATACTCTTCTGCCGTCATCAGCTCTTTGGCAAGGTGATCTGCGAAAACCGGATGTTCTTCATTTTCTGCGTGAAACGCCCGTCCGAATGAACTCATAAGGGCGGTAATACTGGCTTTGTTATTCATTTCTTTGTTCCTCCTACCTATTTCAAGTCAAAAAGAAAAGTTTCATAGTCCTTTACATAGTACCGTATATTTTTTCGCCCCTTTTGAATAATAGTGTGTCCCTCTGCTTCTAATTTTTCTTTCTGCGCCTCCATGCCGTTTGGATATTTAGCATTCAGTTCTCTGTTCGCTTTTAATGTTCTCCGATAAGGCGTTTCATCGTTTGTACGCTGATCGCTCACCCATGCCACAATAGAAACAACATTCCTGCCGTAATCGGTTCTGTAAAATCCGCACCGCTCAATTCTGCAAAGTATTCTCGTATTTTACCAACAGTAATCACTTTACCATAAGGAATTTTTTTCATTACCCTGTCATAGTCGATTGGCGGAGCAAAATGCATTTTTCTTCCACCATATTTTTCAATGCTTTTGGGGTCTGTAATGATTTGAATTTTGGGCATGTCCATATTATCATGCGACATAGCATTAAAGTCTTTTTTATCTTCGTTTGCCATTTTTATCACCACCTACTTTAAGGACAATGTGTTTGGCATGCAGTTTCTTATTTTGACCCGTTCAGCCTTGATATCACAAAGTCAAACGGGATGTCCATAAAGTAATTTTTCATGTACCAATATCTTTTTCCGCTGTGCGGATATTCTTCGGAAAACTACAAATAGATTAGCTAAACTCTGTGTACGCCTCAATATCCCGACACGGCTCACATTTGTAGTTGATACCGGCAAGCCGCGCCTGCCTGCACAGATCTTTAGTCTGGAGCTTATACTGCCTGCCGTTTTTGATGAAGTGCGTTCCGCATTGGCGGAACTCGAAATTGACCTGCTTCCGGACGCACTGCTTCCGGATGTCAAGCACCCAGTCATAGTCAAGCGGTCTTGCGTCCTTGTCCGACTCTCCGCCGACAACGACCCGCTCCACGCCGTCTAAGTACGGCTCTAAATTCACGCGCTCGATAAGCGGCTGTGCGGTGATACACTTGTGTTTGATGGG
This sequence comes from uncultured Eubacteriales bacterium, assembly GCA_934365155.1. Classification (GTDB taxonomy): domain Bacteria; phylum Bacillota; class Clostridia; order Oscillospirales; family CAG-272; genus RGIG8399. The sequence continues at coordinate 27,495 of CAKRMZ010000014.1, forward strand.
CAGTGAACGAAATACAGACAGCTTTTTGTCCGCATTGCGCTGGTTTTCAATGGTACAGCATACGGTAACATTCTCATATCCGTCCGCCCAATCCTCCGGCATACACAGAGAGAAGCGCTCAATGCGCTTGGTCAGGAAGAGAAAACTGCAGTCGGACCGCTCTTTGATCATTTTCCAGCATTCGCTGCGCCATGCATCGGCTTCTTCAATAAGAAAGTCGGTGGAAAAGCCGAGATATACAAGACCGGACTTCATTTTATAACCGCCTTTTTTGAGCTGCGCTATCGGCTTATCAAAATCCTTTGTCCGAGCAATCATGCTCGTATCGACACCACGTTTGGCATCGCCCTTATAAATGTAGCAATGCAGGCAGCCCTCACTGCACTTTTTACATCCGCGCCACGGATTCCACATTGGCATAGTGTCATACTCCTATCGCTTATTCCTCACATCATGGGTATTCAGAAAAGCCATTTCAATCCCTCTTTGCCCACGGATCCTTCGGTAGTGTTCTTGTGAGAACCAAGGTATAGGCAACCGTGATAACAATCAGAATTGCAATATGGATCAGCTGCATTTCCACGGTAAAATCTTTGGTATTCGCAAAGGTACTGAGCGTATTGATCGCAGAGTGAACGAGGATGCAGGGAATCAGGCTTCCGCCGCGGTAAAAAATTGTGACCAGCAAAAAGCCTACTGCAATCGCAAAGACGATCTGGCACAGGTTACTCAAAAGATTCATGCCGCTGCCGTTGAATAAATTGATAATATGTCCGATGCCAAAGGTCACGCTTGAGATAACAACGGCGGATTTAATATTATCCTTTGCGATGGCAACAAATAGAAGTCCTCTGAAAATCACTTCCTCCAAAAATCCGACATAAAGCATACACACAATGCGGCAAACCGTTTCTGCCGGCGAGTAATTGATGGAGGCGCCGTTCCAAAGATTTCCCGATGCCAGGATAACAAGCGGCACATAGTAAAGGAACCGCCGTGCCGAAACCGGCGATTTGCAAAGCCCATACCGTTTCAATAAGCTGTTCTTTTGGATAAAGGCAAAAAGAACGATCGACTGCAAAATACAAAAGGCAGCACTTGCAAAGTATTCGATTCCGATCACTTTATTCAGCGGATTCGCGAGAGATTGCAGCACACAATAAACCACAATCCATACAATCGCAAAAGCAAGCTCATTTTTCTCATATAACTTTTTCATTTCATTTTCTCCTCATACTGCCAACATTTCAAGCGCCCGTCACCTATGTTTGCGCCGATACCGTGCTCTCCGTTCTGCTTTTTGTATCATTTATCCCCGCTCTCCGTTTTTTTTCGGAATGAGCGTTCCGACCGTCAGTCCCACCAGCATACCGAGTGAAATGCCGATACCGCTGTAATTTTCAAGCATTGTTCCGGTCAGCAGACCGAAACACATTCCGAGACACATTCCCTCCATGCCGTAGTCTCCGTTCGGCTGTGTCCTTTTCTTTTTCTTTATCACACCGCGAACGATCAAAACCGCCGTTGCAAAGAACAGCGCCGTCCAAGGTGCCGCCGCCCGAATAAAATCGAAAATTGTGTTCATCATAATCTCCTTTTATAGGCTGCCGCTCTAATCCGTTCTTTTTCCGGATAGAGTTCAGCAAAACATCCCACGCCGATCAAAACAGCAACGGTAATATCGCGCATTCTATCCTTAATTTCCCTCTTTTTCAAAAGTGATTTTCATCGCATAGAACGTCAAACCGTCTTTTTATTTCTCATATATTTATCCGCCAAAATAGCGTTCTTTTCCCCAAAAGTTCGGCATTAGCTCCTTGAGGGTAACGGTTTTGCGGCTTTCATAATCCACCATAATTTCCATGTTTTCATTCTCTTCATTCAGTTGATAGAGAAATTCACGGCACGCGCCGCAGGGCATCCCGCTCCCGCCGCCAAACGGTGCCCTGTCCCGAAAGGCGATCAGCCTTCTTATTCGCGTCTGACCGCTGCTTGCATACATATTCAGAGCAGCAACCCGCTCGGCGCACAGATTCATAACGCCGCTGCACGCCTCAATACAAAAGCCCGTATAGATCGTTCCGTCCTCGCTTTCCAAAGCGCATACCACATGATGCGCCTGGATAAAAGGGCTTACATCTTCCGGGTGATATTCTTTTTCAGCCCTCTGATAGAGCTTTTCCCATATATCCATATCGTCCTCCTGAATTCACAACGTCATATCGTTCGGTAGTTATAAGAGCCAATAAAATTACGATCGTGTCAAAGCGGACTCACGCCGCCTGTTTTCTTGACAAATCGTTTCTAAAGCAGCTGCAAAAATCTTTTCCCGAACAAAAAGCAGCATGCCGATGCGATTTTTAGCTTTTGATCACTTCTTGAAGTTCCATAACAGAGCAGCCCTTGCTTTCATAATATTTAAGCATCTCAGGCAGTTTCTTTTTATCGTAGCTGGTAATGCAGTCCGACAGCACACAAACGGTATATCCGCTTTTTGTCATATTAAAGCAGGTAGATTTGATGCAGGCTGTTGCGTCTGCACCGGCAATATAAAACTCGGTAATATCGTGCTCCTGAATGAAAGCGACGAAAGCTTCGCTTGTCAATGCATTGCTCTTTGATTTCGTAAAGATATGGCTCTGTACGACCTTCATCTCCGGTACCAGCTCTGCACCGTGTGTACCGGGTTTGAATGTCCTCGTTCCTGCGGATAGGTTGTTATGCTGAATATAAATGACCCACAGTTCCTTTTTGTCCGCCCAGTCAATCGCCTCATTGACTTTTTCAATGATTTCCTTATAGTTTTTCGTGATATCATTTTGCAGGTCGATTACGACCAGTGCGCTGTTTTTCATAATATATTCCTCCGCAATTTTTCTTTGTTCTTTTTCGGTTTCGGCGCCGGCAGTTCATCATACATCGCACAAAACAGACCGGTCAAGAATTCTTTATTGTCAACATCTTCTACCAACAGCATTTCTTTTCCTCCGTCATACGGCAATTCATAATGGGCTTTCGGCATATAAGAAACCGCAGACCGGATCGGCTTTACAAGAAATCTGTTGTCATATATACCGCCGACAATTTTGCCCCGGTAATAAATGATGTACTCCCCCATCATCGCACGATAATCAATTTCTTCCAAATCAGATAACTGATCTAATATGAATTGTAAATACTCTTTGCTGGATGCCATATCCCGTCTCCTTTCAAATTCCGCATGCTAAAGCGTCAAAACTTTGCGCTATACATGATTTACATAACCTCATATGCTGCATATTCATGGTCAAATTCATACCCTAACTTTTCTGCCAGACGGACGGAATTCATATTTTGTGCATGCTCTTCCATTGCGCTTTCGTCAGGATATTCATATGGCCGACCCGCACTTCACCGAGCGAAGAGACCTGAATGTTTCGGCATGTATGGTGATAGCTGAATCCAAGCTTTTCCTGCACTCTTTTGGATTTTTGATTTCCCTCATAATATCCGCACCATACCGTATTCATCCCAAGGTCTTCAAACCCATGCCGTAAAATCTCTCTTGCCGCTTCCGGTATATAGCCTCTTCCCCAAAACGGTTTACCCAGCCAATATCCAAGCTCGCACTCATCGTCACGTTCCGTCATATTGGTATATCCGTTTAATTTCAGTTCAATCGCTCCGATGGCTTTCCCGTTTTCTTTTTCGCAGACAGCATAGCACTCTGCACCGCCGAATGCGTTTCTGATCACATCAAGGCTTTCTTCCACCGACCGATGCGGCGGCCATCCGGCAATGAGACCGACCTCCGGGTCTTTTGCATATTCAAACAAGCTCTCTGCATCTGTCTCATTCCATTTTCTCAGCATCAGTCTCTCTGTTTCCATCATAAAAATCTCCTTCTTTCCACGTCAAAAAGAGAAGCGCTATCAACATTTAATCGATCCGCTGCCGAAGCGTCTAATCCCGCACGCCGGCAAGCTGCAGAAATTTTTTATCAGACTGCACCGCCTGCGTCACAAATTTTACGTCTTGGAACAGCGCATAAGTTGTGACCGGCACCGGGACATTTTGTGCTGCCTCTTTGCTTGTGATATGAATGACCCTCAGTAAAATGCTGTGCTCCGCTGCTGTCGCCTGCACCCGCGGTACCCAGTAGCAGGTAAACGGACACTGGTCGGTGTAATAGAGCACAAAGCCATCGTCTCCTGTCTTTGGATGCTTGGCGCACTCTTTGAATTTCGGCAGTGCAGCACCGGGTTCAAGCGGCAAAGCCATCAAATTGATTCCGCAATCCGAGATATCGGAAATAATAAACCCTTTATGCGCCATATATTTCGGGTCGGAAAGAAATTCACGCTTTCTGCCCTCAGCAGAGAGAATGCAAACGCCTTTTTTACCCTGTTTCTTCGCATCGCCGATGCACTGGTTCAACAGATCGTTAGAATATCCGTGCCCTTTCATCGCTCCTGCAATCCAAAGGCAGTTGATATAAATATATCCCTCCGCATCAATCGGCACCCATGCATTTTCTGCCGGAATATATTCAATGAAGCACTTGCCGCGTTCCTCGCTTCGATAAAAAACAAGCCCCTCGTCAAAGCGTTGCTTCATCCATTCCTTCTTCACAAGACTTTGTTTTGACGACATAGCACAACAGATGTGTTCCCTGTCGATGTTGTCTTTTGTAATTTGAATGTAATTCATTCAAGAGCCCTCCCCAAACTATATCCGCGCAAAAAATCATTCCTGAAAATGCAGAAAGCGTTTTAATAATATCATTTTCGCTTCGCATTTCAAGTTCAGGCAGTTACCCCATACATTCTGAAAAACTGTCGAACGTGCCGCTTGATCAATCCCATTACTTCCGCCTCACGCTCCGGTTCGCGGTCGCAAAGGTTGATCCAAACAGAAACGGGCAGGCACAATTGTGCCGCCATAATTTCCGCATCGCAGTCTTTCAGCTTCCCATTGCGAATGAAAAAACGCATAAGACCGGTAAAATATTGCATAACACTTGTGTAATTCCGTTTCGTCTGGAGTTCCGCCATCTGCGTATTACGAAATTGTTCTATTGTCAGCATTTTGCGGGCTTTGCTTACCAAAGAATCATGCAAAATATATCGAATCTGCGTAAAAACCAACTGTTCTACTTCCTCCGCCGATAAATTCTGTTTGGCTTCCGCAAAAGCAGCATTATCCCAATCGGCATGGATAAAAATCGAATGTTTATTGTATTGCTCCAGAACCTGTGTCATTAACGATTCTAAAATGTCTTGCTTGCTTGCAAAATGACTGTAAATCGATGCCTTGCGAATGCCGACGGCATCTGCAATCTGAGAGATCGAGGTCGCTTCATATCCTTGTACCGAGAACAGTTCCAGCGCCGTATTCAATATCTCCTGTTTCGTATTGCCCTTTTCCATAATTCTGCTGCCCTCCTATCGATAGTAATATCATTATAACTACCGAACGATAGGTTGTCAAGATAGAAAAGGAGAAATATAGCCTGCACGGAGTGATTTTAATTCTTTTCTCTGCCGCGTTTTTTCAACTCTTTTAAAAAAAGCTATTGACAAAGCATATACTTCGTGATATGATGTATTACGCAAAAGGAGGTATGGTATGGACGTTCAGTTAAAGCGGGGGCTCTTGGATGTTTGCGTTTTAGCCGCCATTAAGAGCGAAGATTCGTACGGTTATAAGATTATAAAAGACATGAAGCCGTATATTGAACTTTCCGAATCGACTTTATATACCATTCTGAAACGCTTGGAGACAGCAGATATGCTGACTGTTCGCGCCGCAGAACACAGCGGCAGGCTTCGAAAATATTACCATATTACCGAAGAAGGCCTGAAGCGCATTGAGGAGTTCAAGGTCGAATGGAAGGAAATCTTATCGATCTATCAATTTGTAACAAAGGAGGATGAAAGGAATGAGTAAACAGGAGTTTCTTGCCGAGTTGCGTAAAGGCTTATCCGGGCTGCCACAGGACGAAATTGAGCAACGCTTGACATTTTACAGCGAAGCGCTTGAGGATCGAATGGAAGAAGGTCTTTCGGAAGAGGAGGCGGTGTCGGCAATCGGTACTATCGATGAAATCGTTCAGCAAATAATCGCGGATATTCCTCTTTCCAAAATCGCCAAAGAAAGAATCCGCCCCAAACGACATCTTAAAGTATGGGAAACCATACTTTTGGCGCTCGGCTCTCCGATATGGCTTTCGCTATGCATTGCCGCCGCTGCCATTATTCTTGCACTTTATGTTTCACTGTGGGCGGTCATGGTTTCATTGTGGGCGGTCTTCGTTTCGCTCTCTGTTTGTGCTGTCGGCAGCGTGCCGGTCGGTGTTGTTTTTATCACGGGCGGCAGCGGTGCTTCTGGCATTGCCATGCTCGCTTCGGGAATTGTTTGCGCAGGGCTTTCTGTTTTTATGTTCTTTGGATGCAGAGAGGCAACTAAGAGCATTCTGATCCTTACAAAGAAAATTGCGATAGGAATTAAAAATTGCTTTATCAGGAAGGAGGAAGTGTAATGAGAAAGGCAACAAAAGTGTGGCTTATCC
>CAKRMZ010000015.1 GCA_934365155.1 uncultured Eubacteriales bacterium
GATTCGAACCCATGTGCGATTGCTCGCAAACTGATTTCGAGTCAGCCCCGTTATGACCACTTCGATACCTCTCCGTAAATATGAATCTCTTTAGATGAGATAAAGCAGAAATGAAAGGAACAGAATTTTGATGCCGATCATTTCACTTTCTAATACAGTATATCATACATGAAATCAAAAATCAATAATTTCTTGTCTTAACTTTGATTTTTTCTTGCGCCCACATGAATGCTTTGCTGTATTATAATAAAAACATGCTAAACAGCGGTACTGTTGGATCATGTGAAAACGGAGCAGCACCATGGGAATAATATTGTATTTCGTGGGCTTGCAAAACGGTGAAAATTATGATATAATATCCGAAATTAGAACTGCCACCGGGTAGTAGAATGCTTGAGCATTCGTTTACACATCGTTAGGTCTTGGAAGATGTGTATACGAGTGCTTGTTTTTTTGGAGGCCATTTATGTTTATTAAAACGAAACCGAGCGATTATTTTACGAGAAATGAAATAATACTATGGTGTTCGTCCGTAATCCTTATCATAGCTTCGTTTTGCATGTTTGACAGAAAAAACTATTTAATATTAGCGGCTTCGCTGATCGGTGTGACCTCTTTGATTTTCAGCGCAAAGGGAAATCCGTTCGGGCAGCTTTTGATGATATTTTTCAGTTTGCTGTATGGGGTTATTTCGTTTACATTTTCTTATTACGGTGAAATGATTACTTATCTCGGCATGACAATGCCAATGGCAATTTTCACATTTATTGCTTGGCTTCGAAATCCGTATAACGGAAATAAGGCAGAGGTTAAGGTCAACAGCATCCGGAAAAAAGAAATTATATTTATGTGGCTGTTGACTATCGTGGTGACTGCCGTCTTTTATTTCATTTTGGATGCTTTTCATACGGCAAATATTGTGCCGAGTACGATCTCGGTCACAACGAGCTTTGTCGCCGTTTATCTTACTTTCCGGCGAAGCCCGTTCTTTGCTCTTGCATATGCCGCAAATGATATTGTGCTGATTATATTATGGGTTCTGGCAAGTATAGCGGACGCAAGCTATATTTCGGTTGTCGTTTGCTTTGTTGCTTTTTTGGTCAATGATATCTATGGGTTTTTAAATTGGAAAAGGATCAAAGAAAGGCAGACGGCAACAAACCCTTAAAAATTTTTCAATTTACTTCTATATGCAAAAACCGAGTGGAAATTTCCACTCGGTTTTTATAATATTCGCTGTTTCAAAGCGTATACAAACAAAAGCGTAAATTTATTTGTTTAAATAAATTAACAAAACTGCGATATCCGCAGGAGATACTCCGCTGATACGGGATGCCGCACCGATATTTTTCGGTTGAATTTTATTGAGTTTTTCAATTGCCTCCAAGCGCAGGCCCTTTATCGATCGAAAATCAATATTTTCAGGGATTTTTTTGTTTTCCAATTTTAAAAATTTATTGGCCTCTTCTGTTTGCCGTTTAATATATCCCTCATATTTTATGTTGATCTGGACCTCTTTGACGATGTCAGCAGAAAGAGCAGGACGATTCGGATCGAGCGGAAGCAGCCTTTGATAGGAAATTTCCGGACGTCGGAGCAGTTCCGCAAGACTGATGCCGGTTACAATGGCGGCGGAATCGTATTGACTGAGAATGCGGTTGTTTTCCTCACAGGGGCTGATTACGGTTTTTTGAAGACGTTCGATTTCATTGGCAATCGAAATCTCCTTTTTGCGGAATTTGGCAAGTCTTTCATCACTGATTAATCCGACGCGGTGACCGGTTTCAATCAAACGACTGTCGGCATTATCCTGACGGAGCAACAACCGGTATTCGGAACGGGACGTCATGATGCGATACGGCTCATTGGTGCCCTTGGTCACTAAATCATCAATCAAAGTTCCGATGTAGGAATTGCTTCGGAGCAGCACCATGGGCTCTTGTCCTTTGATTTTCAATGCAGCGTTGATTCCCGCGACAAGGCCCTGTGCAGCGGCCTCTTCATATCCGGAGGTGCCGTTGAACTGTCCGGCTCCGTATAAGCCGGAGATGTTTTTAAACTCTAATGTATGGAGCATTTGGGTCGGGTCAACGCAGTCATATTCAATGGCATAAGCATATCGCATAATATGTGCGTGTTCAAATCCCCGCAGAGAGTGCAACATTTGCGTTTGTACATCAATGGGTAAAGAAGAGGAAAATCCCTGCAGATAAATTTCAGCAGTATTTTCTCCCATGGGTTCTACAAAAAGCTGATGGCGTTTCTTGTCGGAAAAACGTACGATTTTATCTTCAATGCTCGGACAGTAGCGCGGACCGGTTCCGTGAATTACGCCTGAATACAGCGGGGAACGGTGAAGATTTGAGCGAATAATATCATGTGTGTTCTCGTTTGTATAGGCAATATAGCAAGAAGTTTGTTGCCGACCGGCAAAAAGGTGCGGATCGGTTCTGCTTGAAAATGGCGTAATATCTGTTTCGTTTTCCTGCTTTTCCAGTGCGCTGTAATCGATGGAATCCCTATGGATTCGAACCGGAGTGCCGGTCTTGAAACGCATCAGACGAATTCCTTCACGTATCAAAGAGACACTGAATTCGGTAGCCGGAAGCATCCCGTCGGGGCCGGCAGAGCGTGTGTATTCTCCGGTAATCACACGGCCGTTTAGATAGGTTCCGGTACAGATGATTGCTGCCTTGACAAAATACTGAGAGCCTAATGCGGTGGTAACGCTATGAAGGTGCTTTTTGCCGTTTTCGTCGGTTTTGCATGTGAAATCGACAATTTCTGCCATAACAATACGCAGATTTTTTTGCTCTTCCAAGGTTTTTTTCATTAAAATTTGATAGCTGCGACGGTCTGCCTGAATCCGTTTGGAATGAACGGCAGGTCCCTTGCCCTGATTTAAAATTCGGCTTTGCAGGGTGACACAGTCCGCCGCATATGCCATTTCGCCGCCTAAGGCGTCTATTTCAAAAACAAGCTGCCCTTTGCCTGTGCCGCCGATTGACGGATTGCAGGGCATATTGCCGATTGCATCCAAATTAATCGTAAAAAGAACGGTATCAAGACCGAGTCTTGCGCAAGCCAGCGCGGCTTCGATTCCGGCATGGCCGCCGCCGACTACTGCGACGTCGGCGCTTAAATTTATACTACTTTGCACGTTTTTCTCCTACCGGCCAAAGCCGAAATTCTCATTGTTTTTTATTCTACTCTAAGTAAAAAAAAAAGTCAATATATATTCAACATGAGCGAAAATCCGCCTTGATCCGGACGAGGGGGAGGCGGGATGCTTTTTGTACATAAATACCATTTTATTTCTGTTTTTTAAGAGGGCTTTTCGGGCCTTTGTTTCGGCGCAGACATGACCGCTTTATATGCATATTACCGAGCATAGATAAGACTTGACTTTTCTTTCACGTTCCTATATTATAAATTTACTATAACATATGGAAAGAAAACAGAAATGAAAGCTCATATCAATCACTGGCTCCCGGATCTAATGCTGCAGGATGTATTTATGATCACTCCGTCCATGCTGAAAGAACAGGGAATTCGTGCATTAGCACTCGATATTGATAATACCTTGGCCCCGTATTCTGCACTGTCACCGGATCCGAAAACGATTGCCTGGCTGCAAAAGATGACCGACGAGGGAATTATATGTTTTGTAATTTCCAACAACAAGTATGCGCGTGTGGCAGAGTTTTGCCAATCGATCGGGACTCCTTTTGCTTGTGAGTCCAACAAGCCTTCCGTAAAAAAATTGCAACAGTTTGCGCGGGAATTTCACTTAAATCCCGATGAAATTTTAGTGCTCGGCGACCAAATTTTCACCGATGTATGGATGGCAAAAAGATATGGTTGCCGCGCGTGGATGGTAGATCCGATTGATCCGTCACTGGAAGGATGGCTGATTCGGCTCAAACGCATCCTTGAAAAACCTTTTATTTATGCGTATCGCAGAAAACATTGAATGAAGGGAGGATATGCTGTATGCAACCGTTAGCAAATCGGATGCGTCCCTGCGGTCTGGAAGAGATGATCGGTCAAAAGCACCTGATCGGCTCAAATGGGGTGATTTCCCGTATGCTTGCTTCCGGCAGAATATCCAATATGATTTTTTACGGTCCTCCCGGAACCGGAAAAACGACGGTGGCCAATATTATTGCCAAAAGCTGTGAAATGCAGTTGTATAAGCTTAACGCAACCAATTGCGGAATTGCGGAGATTAAAGCCGTTATTGCAGAGACCGAAACCGTGTTTGCCAACAAAGGGGTTCTGCTTTATTTAGACGAAATTCAATATTTCAATAAAAAGCAGCAGCAGTCTTTGTTAGAGTTCGTTGAGGACGGACGTATTACGTTGATTGCTTCCACTACGGAAAATCCCTATTTTTATATTTTTCCCGCGTTGCTTTCCCGCTGCACGGTGCTTGAATTTTATCCGGTTCCGTCCGAAGAAATCGAAGCATATGTTCTGAAAGTTTTTGAATTTTTAAATAAAGAAAATAACAAGTCCAAAATCTTAAGCGCCGATGCGGCACGTCGAATTGCGCAGGTGTCCTGCGGAGATGTGCGCCGCTCCATTGGAATTTCAGAAGAAGTCTATTATTTAACCGATGAAGAGGTTTGTGCCGAGACGGTTGATTTAATTGTTCCGAAGGTAATGGGCGCGTTTGGCAGGGACGGGGACGAGCATTATGACTTATTGAGTGCATTTCAGAAGTCGATACGCGGGTCGGATCCCGATGCGGCGATTTTTTATTTGGCAAAGCTCTTGGACTGCGGTGAATTGCTTTCCGTTTGCCGCAGATTACAAGTGATTGCTTCGGAAGATGTGGGACTGGCTTTTTCCAATGCGGCGGTAATTTGCCGGGCTTGTGTAGAGAGTGCACGCGAATTGGGAATGCCGGAGGCCTCCGTTCCGCTTTCTCATGCGACGATTGCACTGGCAACGGCACCGAAATCCGATTCGGCGGTTGCGGCCTATCAAAAGGTTTTGCAGGATTTAAAGGACGGGCGCGGAAACGAAATTCCGGCATATTTAAGAGATGCTCATTATAAAGGTGCCGAACGACTCTCACGCGGAGTGGGATATCAGTATCCGCATTCTTATCCGAATCACTATGTGAAGCAGCAGTATTTGCCGGATGATTTGGCGACAAGACAGTATTACAGCTATGCGGATAATAAAAACGAGAGAGCAGCCGAGGATTATTGGAAAAGGATAAAGAATTTATAAGAGAAGTCGGGTGACAAGACAGGAAATACAGACCGAAAAGAGCATAGTAAGCAACGCGGCAGCCATGGCATGCCGCGTTTTTTTGATGTGCACGGCTCCGAAATAAATACTGAGAATATAAACAACCGTATCCGAGGAACCCATGATTACAGAGGCGATTAAGCCGACGGTGCTGTCCGGACCGTAGGTCTTGAAAATATTGTCAATCAATGCGATGGAGGCACTGCCGGAAACCGGACGGACAATGATGAGAGGGAGAAGTTCACTCGGAAATCCGAGCGCGTTTCCCAAAGGCGACAGAAGCTCGGCAAAAAACTGCGGGGCTCCGCTGGCCGAGAATGCCGAAACGGCAGTCATTAAAAGAACCAAAGTCGGAATGAGCTGAACCGTTGTTTGCAATCCGTTTTTTGCGCCTTCCAAAAATGCCGTGAACAAATCTTTTTTTGAAAACAGAATCAGCAGTGCGCAAAGCAGCAGAATGACAGGAACCGTCAATGCAGATATCGATATAATCGCAGCCATATTTTACAGTCCTCTCCGGTTTGAGAACAAGGCCAGTGCTCGGGAAATAAAAACAGAAAACATAAAGCTTGCGAAAGAGCATATCCATACCGGAACAATAATCAAAAAGGGATTTTGAGAGCCTGCCGCGTTGCGAAGCGTGATAAGCGTTTGCGGTATTAAACTTAAAGGAGCGGTATTCATTACCGCAAAGGTAATCATGTCATTTCCCGCTTTATCCGGATAAATTTTTTGCATTTTTTGCATGGCTTTAATACCGAGCGGAGTCGCGGCATTTCCGATTCCCAACATATTAGCGCAAATACTGGAGCAAATCTCCTTTTCACCAACGGAGGTTTTGGCAACGTCCGGAAACGCAAAACGGATGAAGGGGTGAAAGATACGCGATAGCTTTTGAGTGATGTTTGCTTTTTCGAGGACATTCATGATGCCGGACCACAGGCACATCATTCCGCACAGAGAGATGGAAAGGGTAATGGCCCGCTCGGCTCCGTCCATGACGGCGGTTCCGATATTTTCTGTATTTCCGCTGAATACGGCAAAAAAGACAGAAATAAGACACATAATTGAAAAAATTTTTCCCAGCATACTAAAAAAGCTCCTTTGGAGAGGAAATCCTATGTAATATCGAATAAAAAATATGTTTTTATGAATTTTACGCGAAGATATTGACAAATATTGTAAATTATGATAAAGTATTCTTGGATGTTGTACGAGGTGTTTTACAAAAAAAGGGGGACATTAAAATGAAATCAACCGGTGTAGTAAGAAGAATTGATGAGTTGGGACGGATTGTTCTGCCCATTGAACTCAGAAAGGTAATGGATATTGCTGTAAAGGATTCTTTAGAGATCTTTGTGGAAGAGGATAAAATTATTTTAAAGAAATATTCTCCCTCTTGCACATTTTGCGGTGACCCGAATAATGTAGTTTCTTATAAGGGGAAACTGGTCTGTAAAAAATGCGCGGCGAATCTTGAAAAACTGAGTAAAATCTGACACCGTTTGTTTTCATTTTATGTTTTGCGTGGGGTTATTATGAAAAAAACAGGCCGACGAAAAGCACAACCGCTTTAGCCGGCCTGTTTTTTTATTTTGGCAATTATTTTAGAATTTCGGCAATTTTTTCTTCGCTGTATGCGTTGAGGGAGTCAAAATCCATAGAATGAATGTAGATTTCTTCCAATTCTCCGTGCAGGGTTTTAATTTCGGCAAGATTTTGCAGGGCGCCGGATATCAGTTCATGGTAGCATTTTAGCAAATATTTTATGCTGTGCCGTTTTTTTGCAACGGTTTCCCGATGAATAAATCGTTCCATGTTAACGGTCCGCTCTACATTTGCAGGCTTTTTATCATTGCTTAAAAAGAACACGGTGTCTCCGATCATGATTTCATTTATATATTGATCCGAGAGAGGATTCGGACAAATGGTGCATTTTATTCCGTCCTGCTTTGCAAGCTTTGCAAGTTCTGTGAGAAACAATGTACCGGTCTGATATTTGTCATAAACTGAAATTTTTGTATGTGCAGCTTCTTGCAGAGTCGGCAGATGAATATAACCGTCGGTGCTGATGGCTTCTGTAAAACGGATATCGGCTGTACCGCGCTCGGTTTTGATTTTTGAGTAAACGCGGCTGACTGCTTTTCTCAGCTTTTCGGTTTTGATTGAAGGCTTTAGTGCTTCGTCAAGGGCTTGCTGAATTTCTGCTGCCGCTGAAAGATAACGGTAGACAATGCGATAGAGACGGCTTTTTTGGTCTCCTAATCGGGCAATTTTGTCCCGATTTTTTTGCAGAGCTTCCGTACGAAAAAAAATTCCCGTATTAATGATTTCCTCAACTGCTCCCGGATATTTCGGATCCTGCAGGTGAGGCGATGTGCCGTCAAGCACGGCGATTTTTTGCGGCCATATAATAATTCCGTCTAAGCTATGAGGATCGGATGAGCAAAAATACCGTTCAATCAGGCTGCCGTTCTCGGCAGCTCGTTTTGCAATTTTTTTCATTAATGTTGATTTTCCGGATCCCGGTCCGCCTTTAATAATATAAATCTTATTCAAATTGTCGGCATTAAATATGACCGGAAAATAATTTTGAAATCCTTTGCCGGAGTTAGATGCGGCGAAAAAGTCGTAAAATGCTTCCATTAGAGCTGCTCCCGTTATAATCTGTTATTTTAGTATTATAGTATGCGCAAGCGAAAACCTTGTGAATTTTTTTACAACGTAGCATTTTGTTTATAAAATTGAAATATTTTTATGATATACTGATAAAAGTATAAATAATTTTCCAAGTTGCAGGAGGTGCCATATGAAATTAAATCCCGGCTATTCAGACATTACCCCGCAGATAGAGCAATGGGCGGAGATGTGCTGCAAAAACAGCTCGATTGATCCGGATTTATATCGCAAATATGAAGTGAAGCGCGGTTTGCGTGATATTAACGGTAAAGGCGTTTTAACAGGCCTTACGGATATTTCCGAGATTGTTTCTTACACCTTGATTGACAGCGAATACGTGCCTTGTGAAGGCATTTTGCGTTATCGGGGAATTGACATTGAGGAAATTACAAAAGGGTTTTTATCCGAAAATCGGTTTGGATTTGAGGAATGTGTATATCTGCTTTTGTTCGGAGAGCTTCCTTCTCAAAATCAACTGAACGGATTTTTTAATACACTGTCTTCCTATCGTACGCTGCCTACCAATTTTGTGCGTGATATTATATTGAAAGCACCGAGCGCGGATATGATGAACACGTTGGCTCGGTGTGTATTGACTTTATATGCCTATGATGATTATGCCGACGATATTTCAATTCCCAACGTACTTCGGCAGTGTATTCAGCTGATTGCTTTGATGCCTCTGTTTTCTGTTTACGGCTATCAGTCGTATCAGCATTATTTTGAGAATAAGAGTTTATATATCGGCGTGCCGGATCCTGCCTTATCGACTGCCGAGAATATTCTTCATATGCTTCGGCCGGACGGTAAATATACCGCTCTGGAAGCTAAGATTTTAGATCTTGCTTTGGTGCTTCATGCCGAGCATGGCGGCGGAAACAATTCGACTTTTACGACACATGTGGTTTCATCCTCCGGAACGGATACGTATTCTGTAATCGCGGCTTCTTTAGGTTCCCTGAAAGGGCCTCGTCACGGTGGGGCGAATATTAAAGTGGTACGTATGATAGAGGATATCAAAGAGCATGTGGATGATTGGTCCGATGAGGAAAAAATAAAGAGCTATCTTTCCGATATTCTGAATAAGAGAGCATTCGATAAGGCCGGTTTAATATATGGCATGGGACATGCGGTATATTCCATTTCAGACCCGCGTGCCAATGTTTTTAAACGCTTTGTCGAGGTGTTGTCCAAAGAGAAGGGACGGGAAGATGAGTTCCGCCTTTATTCGCTGATCGAAAAATTAGCGCCGCAGGTGATTGCCAAAGAACGAAAAATTTACAAAGGGGTCAGTGCAAATGTTGACTTCTACAGCGGATTTATTTACTGCATGCTTGATTTGCCCGCTGAGCTTTTTACTCCGCTTTTTGCAATTGCCCGTATTGCCGGTTGGAGTGCACACCGGATCGAAGAATTGATTAATGCTGGAAAGATCATTCGTCCTGCTTATAAGAGCGTTTCGGGCCATAAGGAATATCGCCCGATCAAGGATCGTTTGGATTCATAAGCAAAAGAAAGCAGCTTCATTAAAAAACAACGCATCCTTCAAAGCATTTCGCTTTGAAGGATGCGTTGTTTGCTATATGGAGACCCCCGTCGGAATCTGCTGCGTTCTCAAGGGGGGCGATCACTTTTATTGCTTTGAAGTATCTGAAGCGGTAAAATCGGCATCCGCCTTTTTTACATATTCGGATTCAAAGACCGTTTTATATGTTCCCGTTCTGCACCGCACACTGCGCAACGCCGTGCGGTGAATGCCCAAAAGGGAGTCCATTTCCTTTGCTGCGTTTTCATAGGCGCTGTTTTGATGGTGGACTAAAATGTAGTCAGCCTCCCTGATTTTGCCTGCAGCTTGCATGCAGAAGCTACGCACGGGAGCCGCTAACGAAAATACCCAAATGGGAGCGCATATCGTTACATGCTCAAGTTGAGAAAAATCGACATCGATCTGCTTGATGGGCATGCTCCATTTGTGCATCCCATAGCGTCCGCACCACCAAAAGCCAAGTGTCCCCTCCGTTCGCTCAGCAGCCTTGATTTCATAAACGGTAGCCCCGGTCCGCTCTGCTTCCTCATAGGCAAGCTTTCGTACATAACCCATACGGGAGAAGAATACGACCGAGCGTTTGGGATTGGTGCCGATATTGGGATAGTCGGCAAGACGGATGCAAAACGATTCCTGCTTTTTAAATATCCATGCCGCGTATCCGGTGGCAGCCTGCGCCGCACCGAAAATGAAGTAGATTGTGGACATGAAATTCGGCGGGAACATATAGAACTGAATGCAGATCCAAAGCATCAGTGTCACACCAAACGTGCCGCCGAGCACCACGCCGGACGGCTTTTTTGCAAACAGCAGTCCGGCCGCTGTCAGATTGCTGAGCCCGTTGACGATAAGTAATGCCCAACCGGAAAATCGGAAGTCTTGAAATACTATATCCGCAAAGGGCAGCACCTGAAAATAGGGAAGCATGGCGTCCATACCCATATTTTTCCCGGTGGGATCTGACAGCATCCCAAAAGCGCCTGCTACTGCGCCGATTCCGATGAACAGTGTCCAAAAGATCAAAAAAATTCGAGCGGCTTTAAATCTTGATTTTATTTGCATCGTGCTTTTCTCCCTGTTTCGCTTGAGCGGTTCTATGTGCGGTAATGATTGTATAATTGTCTGCGTTGACGGTAATGCGAACCCCGTGATTTTCACAGTACCAATTCTTGCCTTGCCGATTCATTCGACAGTTTTCGGATGCTATCAATGCCTTGCAGTATTCGACCGTGTCGAAATCTTCGATTTGCAGATTCTTATGGATTCTTTCTTCACCCATCGGAGTTGTGTGAATTTTTTCTATGTTTGAACGCAGAATATTCGCTTGATTTTCATACTCAAATTTCAGCCACTCTTCACGTTTGATCCCGTAAACTACCGTGTTTTCGCCTTCGCTGTCGACAAACTGCCTGATCCGATGCATGCCGTTTGCCAGAGCGGTGGCGGAAGAGGGAATATTCACCTTTTTCATATAGGAATAAACCGCCCTAAACGGTGTGTTATTGAATGTCCAATCAAGAACTGCATGTGCGGCTTCTTTTGCATAACCGTTGCGTTGATGGGATTTTGCAATATGATAACCGATCTCCGGGAGAATAGTGCCATCAATATTTTGCATGGTCAACCCGCAATCTCCGATCATCTTATCGTTTTCTTTCAGCCAAACCGCCCATAAACCGAATCCGAAAACCCGGTAGCGCTCTCTGTTTTTTGCAATCCAGTTTTTAACCCGTGCGGCATCAAAGGTATACGGATAATGCTGCATGATGTCGGAGTCGGCAAAAACAGTATACAGTATGTCATAGTCAGCCTCTGTCATTTCACGCAAAAATAAACGCTCGGTTTCAATTTTCATGATTTTGGTTTCTCCGTTTTGTTGTAAATCATTACTGTGAAGCAAATTTCACTTTCGGTTTGCAGAGATTTATTGCATATCGTTCTTGCGCTGAATATGAACGATTCCTTTGGCGTGTTGTGCAATTACCGTAACCGTGTAGCTTCCGGTTTCCGGAATATTCACCGTAAAATCACTGACATCTTTTCCGTTTCCGGAATACAGCACCGCGTTGCTTGGCGTTTGAATTTTCATTTCGATTGAACCCTTTTCGGTTTCAAATTGTATACGGAGATATCTCCTGCAAGGAGTTCCAGCGTATGTGTATCGGTTCCGTTCATACGGGTAATATCCAATGCATAGAAGTCTGAATTTTTTATACGGCTGCCTGTAAAGCTTTCACGATTGCGGAGGATCATAAATATTGTGAGACCCACAGTAAGAAACAGAACAAGTACAATACCGATAATTTTTATTTTTTTTATATTGAGAATTCTCTTTCTGGAATATATAGCTGCTTTAGTTCGACGTTCAGCAAATCCGAGAAACATATTTCTCGGATAAGTGCCGAAAAGGGCACAAAATTCAACCGATGAAAGAAGATATTCGCTGATCGGGAAGATCTATAATATTATTATAGCTACCGATCGGTAGGGCGTCAAGTGTTTTTTGGGGAAAATGCATAATAGTGTAAACTTAAAAATGCGTCTTAGGACTGCATGGAAAAGCACATGCTTTTTGGCTGCGGAAGGAAACGGTCAGCTCAATGAAGAGAAAGGGGAAAAACTTTAAAATAAAAGGAAACGGTGCGCCCGCAAGGCTTGCACCGTTTCCTGCAGGGCACTGTCCTTTCGACTTGTTTTCGAGGGAACAGTGCCTTTTGATTTTTAAAATAAACCGAACAACGGATAAAACCGAAATGGACGGAAGGAGACCTAAAAGAAGAATTTATTCAAGGGATATTACGGATTCATCCCACATTGAAGGTGCCTTGAAGCCCAAAAGGTTGACGGCTGTAGCCGCTACGTTGGAAAGTCCGAATTGACCTTTGTCTTCTTTAATTTGATATTTGTCGGAGCTTTGATTGTCGTAGATAATCAGCGGAACTCGATTCAGCGTGTGGCTGGTTTTTGCTTTGCGATGTCCGTCTTTATCGGTTTTGATATTTCCTTTCTTGTCTGTTTCGAACATTTCGTCAGCATTGCCGTGATCGGCAGTGATCAGCGCAATTCCGTGCACTTCGTCAACCGCTTGCAGAATGCGCGCAAGCTGAAGATCCATGGCCTCAAGTCCTACGATGGTAGCATCAATGTTACCGGTATGACCGACCATATCCCCGTTCGGGAAATTCACGCGCAGGGAGCGGTATTTTCCGCTTTTCAGCGCTGCGATTAAGGCGTCGGTGATTTCTGCGCATTTCATCCAAGGGCGTTCCTCAAAGGGAATCACGTCTGATTTTATTTCAACATAAGTTTCGTATTTTTCATCAAAATAACCGCTACGGTTGCCGTTCCAGAAGTAAGTTACGTGGCCGAATTTTTGCGTTTCACTGATTGCATATTGGGGAATTTTCATATCGGCAAGGTACTCGCCCATTGTGTTGGTAATTGCCGGAGGATTTACCAAATAGTGTTTCGGTATATGCAAATCGCCGTCATATTCTAACATGCCCGCATAGCAGACTTTGGGATAGCGCACTCGGTCAAAATGAGAAAACTCTGCCTCATCAAAGGCTAATGAGATTTCGATGGAACGGTCGCCGCGGAAGTTATAAAAGATTACGCTGTCATTATCCTCGATCATTCCGACCGGTTTGCCGTTTTCGGCGATGACAAACGGATCCAAATCCTGATCGATCGCATGGGTCTCGTCGCGATAGGTTTGAATGGCTTCTTTTGCAGAGGCAAATTGACGTCCGATGCCTAACACGTGGGTATCCCACCCCCGCTTAACCATGCTCCAGTCTGCCTGATATCGATCCATGGTGATTTTCATTCGTCCGCCGCCGGACGCAATTTTTATGTCAAAATTCGGGCTTCGCAGTGTGGCAATAAATTCTTCAAAGGGATCAACATATTCCAAAGCAGAAGTTTCTCCCACATCGCGTCCGTCCAGCAAAATGTGAATGCGGACTTTTTCAACGCCTGCATTCTTTGCCTGAAGAATCAGCGCTTTTAAATGGGCGATGTTGGAATGGACATTACCGTCTGAAAAAAGTCCTAAAAAATGCAATGTGGAGTGATGGTTTAGACAGTTTGAAATAAGGGTGTTCCAAGTGTCGGAGCTGTAAATAGAGCCGCTTTCAATGGATTGGGATACTAATTTTGCACCTTGACTGAATACTTGTCCGCTGCCGAGCGCGTTATGACCGACCTCCGAGTTTCCCATATCGTCATCGGACGGCAGCCCTACTGCGGTACCGTGCGCTTTCAGGGCCAACATCGGATACTCTTCCATTAAACGATTCAGAGTCGGCATATTTGCACGATAAACGGCATTTCCCTCATTGTGGGCAGCTAATGCAACACCGTCCATTACAATTGTTAAGACCGGTCCGACCGAGCCGGTATAATTTTTTAATTTTGTCAACTGCTTATTCATAATGTACCTCTTCGTTTTTGGTATAGATATGTCCTTATTATACCGATAAGAAGACGTAATTGCAATATGATTGCAAGGATTTTTAAAAAGCAGTTTCACGATCTAAGAACAGGTGTTCTTCTTGCTTGTTGCAATACCATGAAAAAACGTTCGAATATTGAAAAAAATATGTGCTAATTTTCTTTGATTCTCTATTTCATGCGGATGGAAACTTGAAAAACCCAAAAAAGTGGGCTATACTTATACTCAAGTGGATGAAAGTGGATCTTTGTGGTTAATTGTGGATAAATTCTTCTAAAAACCGTATTTCTGATAAGGTCTCTTTTATTTTTATCTAAAAAATCAAGGGCAGCGAAAAACGAAAAATACACGAAAGGAGAGTGAAAAGTATGTTTTTGGGTGAATACAGTCACACAATTGATGCAAAAGGCAGACTTTTTATTCCCGTGAAGTTTCGTGAAGAATTGGGAGAACGTTTTTTCGTTACTCGCAGTGTAGACTGTTGCTTGGCTGTCTATTCGGAAACACAATGGAATCGTTTTACCGATAAAATTAATGCACTTCCCGAGATTCAATCGCGTAAGATTCGGCGTTTTCTTTTTTCGGCTGCGACCGAGGTGATTCCCGACGGGCAGGGACGTATTTTGATACCGCAGGTGTTACGGGAATATTCGAATTTGCAAAAGGCGGTATCGATATTAGGAGTTGGAGACCACATTGAGATTTGGTCCTCCGATTCACTGAAAAATGAATTGACAAACGAAGATGTGTCGGATATTGAACAAACGCTGATAGGACTTGGTTTTTAATGGAACAGGAAAAAAAATCGGAATTTAACCATTATTCGGTGATGCTGCATGAAACCGTAGACGCACTTCGGCCCGAGCGCGGAGGTGTGTATGTGGATTGTACCCTCGGAGGCGGCGGACACTCTTTGTATTTGGCTTCGAAATTACCGGTTGGCTCTAAACTGATCGGAATTGATCAGGATATTGCGGCGATTGAGGCGGCGAGTAAACGCCTTGCCGATTTTTCCGATTGCTTTACGGCGGTTCGGAGCAACTATTCGGAATTCGATTCCGTACTGGATCAAATGAAAATCGATACGGTGGACGGAGTCATGATTGATCTCGGCGTATCCTCTTATCAGTTAGATACTCCCGAGAGAGGATTTTCATATATGCATGATGCGCCGCTGGATATGCGGATGGATTCCTCGGCGCCGAAAAGCGCGTACGATATTGTTAACGGATATTCCGTTGAGCAATTGCGCGATATCTTCTTTCAATACGGTGAGGAAAAATTTTCGTCGAAGATTGCTTATGCGATTGCAAAGGCTCGGACGGAAAAGCCGATACAGACGACATTAGAACTTGTGAACATTATTAAAGACGCGATGCCGGCTTATGCGAAGTCGGAAAATCAACATCCTGCCAAGCGCGTGTTTCAGGCAATTCGCATTGAAGTGAATGATGAACTTGCCATTATTTCTCCGACGATCCGTACCATCGTGAACCGTCTGTCGCCCGGCGGGCGCCTGGCCGTGATAACCTTTCATTCGTTGGAGGATCGCGAAGTCAAAAAGAGCTTTGCGGATTTGGCGAAAGCCTGTGTTTGTCCGCCGGATTTTCCGGTTTGCGTTTGTAATCACAAGGCAGAAATCCGATTGCTGACCCGAAAACCCATTGTACCGTCGGATGAAGAAATTGCAGAAAATCCACGTTCCCGCAGTGCCAAATTACGCATCGCCGAAAAGATATAAAAATTAAAAAGAAAAATATTCGTTTAAAATGGAGGAATGTATAATGACATATGAAATGCCGATGAAAAAGAATAATGCACGCCGAAATGTCATGAGCGGAGCACGCGCCGGTATGAAGCCGACTGCAAGCGCTTCTCTCAGCCGCGTTCCTTCCGGAGCTTCTGCGCGCCCGATGTCATATCCCCGTATGCAAAGTACGAAAAACTCGGTGACTCGGGGACGCCGCGATGTTCCGATGCACAAAAGTGGAACGCAAAAGGTTGCTTACGCAGCCGGAGGCGCTTTGGTTGCTTTACATGATGCAGCGGTACATTTTGCAAGAGATACAAAAAAAGCATTGCTTGAGGTTACGCCGGAACCCAAAATCAAAACGGTTCGAGTAAAGCCCAAAAAGCAGTTCCCGTTTTCTTTTTTGTTTACTGCGGCGATTACTACGGTGTTGATTATGTTTATTATTATGAATTATGTTATGATTCATGATTATACCAAAGATATTTCGGATTTGAATGATCAAATTCAGGAATTGGCACAGACAGAGAAAGACTTATCATTAGAGCTTACCAAAAAAGAAGATATTCTGACCATTGAAAAGATTGCACGCGAAGAACTCGGAATGGTTCAGAGCGATCAGGTGACCAGAAAATATATCAGTTTGGAAAGCGGCGATAAAACCGAGGTATTGGGCGATCAATCCAATGACCGAAACTATCCGTTATTTACTGCGATGAGCGCAATCGGCAATGCCGTAAGCGATACTTTCCGATATATCAAGTGAACCGGATTATGAATAGCAATTGATTGTAAATGAGAGTGTGGAATGACAATGAATTTCGACTCTCATTTTTCTTTGGATGAAATTAATTATCATAAAAAGCATAGATTTTTTGTCAGGGATATGGTATAATGAAATATATTTTTCATATGATATTAGAGAATTTAAGTTGGCAGCTTTGTGAATGATATCTGCGTGAAATAACGTGAAATAAATGGAGGTATAATATGCCGGTAAGACCATCTCCGAAAATTTTAAAGCGTGCCAGGGTTGTGCTTTGTGTATGTGCTGTGTTTGTATGTGGCTTGATTGCCCGTTTGTTTTATCTTCAGATATTACAGCACGATCATTATGAGGGAATTGTAATTGACAATATTACCAGTGAGACCACGGTAAAAGCGAGCCGGGGAACTATATACGACTGCAATATGAATGTGTTGGCGGAAGATGAAACCGTGGAACGCATTTTCATATCGCCCTTTGATATTGAAACGGATGAGGAAAGGGAACTTGTTTGCCGAGGACTTTCCGAAATATTGGGGGTTGATTATGATGAGATTATGCAGAAAGCGCTTAAGGTAAACCGTAAAGATGAAACGATCAAAAACTATGTGGAAAAAGATCTTGCGGACGAAGTGCGAAAGTTTATCTCAGAAAACAATTTGAGCTGTATTCATTTAGTGGAAACCTCAAAACGGTATTATCCGTTCGGAACCTTAGCTTCCCACGTGATCGGTTTTACCGGCTCCGACAGCAACGGATTAATCGGTCTTGAACTGAAATATAATAATTTGCTGAAGGGCGTTTCCGGAAAGATTATTACCGGTGTGGATGCCAAAGGCAACAGCATGCCGATGAAGTACGAGAGCTACAGCGAAACGCAGAACGGTTTAAATTTGGTAACGACAATCGACTATCGCATTCAAAGCTCTTTGGAAAAATATCTGCAGGAAGCCTATACCGATTTTGCTCCCAATCAGCGTGTAACCGGAATTGCGATGGATGTGCAAACCGGTGCTATTTTAGCCATGGCTACCAATCCGTCCTTTGATTTGAATTCCCCCTACACTTTGGATGCAGCATCGCAGGCATTGCTTGATGCTTTCGATAAGAGCAATGAAGAAGAATATAAGAAATATTACAATACTTTGCTCAATCAGATGTGGAATAACAAGGCGGTCAGTGCGTTATACGAACCCGGTTCTACTTTTAAAGTGATAACTGCTTCGATGGCGCTGGAGGAAGGAGCGGTTCGGGCGACAGATCATTTTTATTGCGGCGGAGTCCATCAGGTGGATCTCGGAAACGGTCATACATATCCGGTGCCGTGTCATAAACTTTCCGGACACGGAGACGTGACTTTTGCTTATGGATTGCAGCAATCCTGCAACCCGACAATGATGATTACGGCAGCAAAGCTCGGCAGAGATTTGTTTTATCAATATTTTGAGGCTTACGGATTTTCATCAAAAACCAATATTGATTTGCCCGGAGAGTCCGCGGGAATTTTCCACCAATTTTCCGATTTTAAATCTCTGGAACTTGCGGTATATTCCTTCGGTCAGACGTTTAAAACGACTCCGATTCAGCAGATTACGGCTATCAGTGCCGTAGCGAACGGCGGAAATGTGATGACGCCGTATTTGGTGTCCAAAATCGTGGATGATGACGGAAACGTGATTCAGAGTTTTGAGCCGCAGGTCAAGCGTCAGGTGATCAGTGATGAGACCGCAAAATTGCTGACAGATATTTTGGAGGCCGGTGTTTCCGGTGACGGAGGCGCTCGAAATGCTTATGTCAAAGGCTATAAAGTAGCGGCTAAAACCGGTACCTCACAGAAACGAGATGTTTTGGATCAGCAGCTTCATGTAGGTTCGTGTATTGCCTATGCTCCGGCAGATGATCCAAAGGTTGCTATTTTGATTATTGTGGATGAACCCACGCAAGGCAGCATATATGGTAGTATTGTTGCTGCACCGTATGTTGCAAAGACAATGGCGGAAACACTTTCTTACTTAAATATTGAGCCGAGTTATACCGATGCCGAATTAGCGTCGATGGAACTTACATTAGGCAGTTATGTCGGTTCAAACATTGAAACGGTAAAGAGAGATTTGACGGAAAAGGGAATTCAATATCAGATTGAGGGCGCCGGCGACACCGTAACCGATCAAATTCCGCGTGCCGGCAGCAAGCTGATTAAAGAATCCGGTAAATTGATACTATATACCGGTGAATCCACTCCCTCTAAAACAGTGACGGTTCCCAATGTTATCGGTATGTCTCCGACGGTCGCAAACCGTACGATTATCAATGCGGGATTAAATATTAATATCAGCGGTGCGGTCAGCAGTCCCTCTGCAACGGGCGCAATCGCTATCAGTCAATCGATTGCGGGAGGCGAAAATGTAGAGTACGGAACGGTTGTTGAAGTGGAATTCCGATATGTTGACGGAATGGCAGACGGATAACTAAACGGTTTAGGACGTGTAAAGTCACGGATTGTGAATGAAATAATTCATCATATTCGGAGGTTTTACATGAAGTTATCAGATTTATTAATGTCGGACGAAATTCTTGATTTCAGTTCCGATATTCAGAAGATTCCCGTGCAGGCAATTTCTTCGTCTACGGAAACTGTGGTGCTGGGTAGCGTATTTGTTTGCATTGACGGAATGCACACCGATGCACACCGCTTGATTCCCGAAAGTATTGCGCGCGGGGCATCAGCAGTGGTTTTATCCAATCCCTCGGCAGCAGAGCAGTGCACGGTGCCGTGGGTGATTGTGCCCGATACGCGAAAGGCGCTGTCCTATATGCTCTATCGTTTTTACGGCAGTCCGGCAGATCAAATGCGTGTGATTGCCGTAACCGGAACAAACGGAAAGACGTCGCTGACATATATGCTTCGTGCGATCTTTATGCGAGCCGGATATAAGGTTGGCATAATCGGTACAGTCCGAAACATGATCGGGGATGAAGTTGTTTTGGATGCGGGGCTTACCACACCGGATCCGGCAGATCTTTACCGTTTGTTGGCACAAATGCGTGCGCAAAACTGTGAATATGTATTTATGGAGGCTTCCTCCCATGCCTTGGCGCTGAATAAACTTTGTGCAATTCCCGTGGATACCGGCATTTTTACGAACCTGACTCCCGATCATTTGGATTTCCATCATGATATGGAGCACTATAAGGAGGCAAAACAAAAATTATTTGCCATAAGCCGTATGTCTTTGGTGAATATGGATTCGCCGTACGGCACGGCAATGGCCGAGGCGGCGGCAGGCAGAATTTATCGCTACGGCATTGACAGCGGCGATACGGGAACGGAATTTGCAGCAAAGTCGGTGAATCTTTTGGCCCGGGAGGGAATCCAATATACGCTTTCCGCCTGGAATGAATCTATGAATATTCGATCTCAAATCCCGGGGCGGTTCAGTGTTTATAATACAATGGCAGCCGCGGCGGCCGCGTATTTGCACGGAATACGTATTCCTGTGATCGAAGCGGCTCTCAAAGATATGCACGGCGTGGAGGGACGGATGGAACGGATTCCGTTAGAAAAGGTTTCCGCGCAGCCGATTTATTCTCAAATCTCTCTGTTTTTGGATTTTGCACATACACCGGATGCGTTAGCGAATGTTTTACGTACCGCTCGGGATTTTCGGCGTGACGGGGACAGACTGGTGGTTGTGTTCGGATGCGGAGGAGACCGTGACCGCGAAAAACGTCCGTTGATGGGTGCAGTAGCTTCGGAGCTTGCCGATTTTACGATTATTACCTCTGACAACTGTCGTAGCGAAAAACCGGAGGATATTATTGCCGACATATTGACCGGATTTGATGCGACATGTCCTCACGTAATTATTCCGGATCGGAAATCTGCCATTCTGTATGCACTGGCACATGCGGAAAAGGGCGATATAATTTTATTGTGCGGAAAAGGGCATGAAAATTATATCATTGATCAAAAAGGAAAGCACCATTTTTCTGAGAGGGAAATTGCCATGCGATTTGCTGCGGAGAATGATAAGTTTAAGTTTTAAAATGAAAGGATATTCCGGCAATGCTGATTAAACTGAAAGAAAGCCTTAGCCAAGACGATACGGCAAGAATATGCAGCGGCACTTTGCAGATAGAAAATCAAAAAAAGATTTCGGTGATTGTTACCGATTCCAGAGAAGTATGCCCGGATTCATTGTTTGTGGCTATTTGCGGTGAAAATTTTGACGGACATTGCTTTCTGGAGATGGCTGTGAAGAACGGTGCCTGTGCGGTCTTAGTTGAGAAAAACAATGCATATGCGGCGGAATTCTCTCAAAAGGCGGCAGAGTTTGGATGCAGCATGATTTTTGTAGATGATACAACGGTTGCATTCGGCAAAATAGCAAAGGCATGGTTGGATGCTTTACATATTAAGGTATTGGCTGTGACAGGCAGTGTCGGAAAGACTACGACAAAACAGCTTTGCGCCTCAGTGCTTTCCGAGAAATACCGTCTCAAGAAAACAGAGGGCAATCATAATAATGAATTGGGACTTCCGTATACGCTTTTTTCCTTGGAGCGCTCGGATGAAATGGCGGTTTTGGAGATGGGCATGAGCCGTCGGGGAGAAATCAGCTATTTGTCTCGCCTGGCGAAGCCTGAAATAGCCGTTATTACCAATGTCGGAACCTCTCATATTGAGAACCTTGGCAGCCGGGAAGAAATTGCGGCGGCAAAGTTGGAGATTGCGGACGGCATGCCGGACGGCTCTGTTTTATTGCTGAACGGGGATGAGCCGCTTTTGAAAAATGCTGCCGAAAAGTTTCCGAAGCTTTGCGTGAAGTATGTTTCCGGAATCGATGAGACTGCCGATATCTATATTTGCAATATTGTCAGCGATGCCGTGAAAAACTCTATATATTTTGATGTATACATGGAGCAGGGCAAGCATGTTATGACCGGGTTTGCGATTTCCGGAATCGGCTCCCATTTGGCTTTTGATGCGGCTTTTGCTGTAGCAGCGGGCTTTTATCTGGGATTGAGCGAAGATCAAATCCGAAAGGGGCTTGCGCAATTTGAAAATACCGGATTGCGCCAAAAGATTACTCAAAGAGACGGGTGCACATTCATCGAAGATTGCTATAATGCGAGTTGCGAGGCAATGATTGCTTCATTGCAGGTGCTTTGGAAAACGGCAGAGCAGAAACGCGGCCGTTCCATTGCTGTTCTCGGAGAGATGCGTGAATTGGGAGACTACAGTGATTCTTTGCATTATAAAGTCGGACTCACCGTAGCAAGGTTTAAAATCTCCAAGCTTTTTGTGCTCGGAGAAAAAAGTCTGCCGATTGTCGAGGGAGCCAAAAGCGGCGGCATGTCCATGGATGATATTGTTATCGTAAAAGATATTAACGATAAAGAAGGCTTGGCTGAAAAGATTAAAGCGGAACTTTTGCCGGGAGATGTTATTCTTTTTAAGGCCAGCAGAGCAGTGGCTTTGGAACAGGTTATTGAGCGAATATAAAAGACGGAGAAGTTTGACATGATGAAGTTTGAATATATTCTGTGGTTTTCAATTGGTTTGTTGATTTCTGCCATTGCTACCGCCGTATTGACGCGTAAGTTGATCCCGGTTTTAAAAAGCAAAAAAATGGGGCAGAAAATTTTGGATATCGGCCCTCGCTGGCATAAAAGCAAAGAGGGAACTCCGACTATGGGCGGCCTTTCTTTTATTGCCGCAATTACAGCAGTGTGCATTCTGGTGATTGTCGGCATGACATTCTTTCGTCAATTGGACCGACGGGATTTAATTTTGACGGGGCTTTTGCTTATATATGCTTTGCTCAACGGTGCAATCGGATTCTTCGATGATTTGGCAAAATTTCGTCACGGCCGAAACGATGGCTTCACTCCGTCTCAGAAGTATTTACTTCAGCTTTGCGCGGCGGCAGTATTTTTAATGGCCCTTCGCTATTTTAATTTTATTACTACTGAAATCTACATTCCGTTTTTGAAAATATATTGGAATCTCGGGCTTGCATATTACATATTGGCCCTTATTTTGCTGACCGGATTTGTCAACAGTGTTAATTTAACGGATGGATTAGACGGACTTGCGGCTTCTGTGACATTTTTTGTAATGGGATTTTTTGCTGCGGCGTCGATCGTTATTTCCAGTTTCCCGGGTATATTGTTTTCGGGAATATGTGCGGGCGGCTGCCTTGGATTTTTAGTGTATAATTTTTATCCTGCAAAAATCTTTATGGGAGATACCGGATCGTTGTTTTTAGGCGCAGCGGTAATCGGGCTTGCTTTTTGCATTTCCAACCCGCTGATTGTAGTCGTGGTCGGATTCGTTTATTTAATGGAGACAATATCTGTGATTTTGCAGGTGCTTTTCTTTAAATTAACCGGCAAACGTCTGTTTAAAATGGCACCGATTCATCATCATTTCGAGAAAAAGGGATTCAGCGAAGTTCAGGTGGTTGTCTTGTTTTCAGTGGTGACAATCGTATTTTCGACGATAGCTTTTATATGTGAGTATTTAATGTGAAGAATGTTTGAGAGTGAGAGGATGAGAGTGGCGTGAATCGACAAAATAAAATGCGCTTACAGGAAAAAAAGGCTGTCAGAGAAGCGAATTATCCTGGAAATTCCAAAGTCCCGTCAAACGGAGGGAAAGTCGGACAGAATCGAATGAAATCCCCGGCGCCTCATTCGCAATCCTCTGCTACGGATACTTTAATCCGTGTGCGCGGCGGAGTGGACCGTCCGTTCTTATTTCTGGTAATATGTCTTGTTTGCTTTGGCTCTGTTATGATTTTCAGTGCAAGTTTCGTTTATGCTCGCTCCAAATATGATGACAGTCTCTATTTTATCCGCTCACAAATTTTATGGGTTCTTTTGGGTGTGGCCGCTATGCTGGTTGTCATGCAATTTGATTATCGGCTGATCAAAAAATATATTGCACTCCCGGCATTCTGCGCATCCTATCTCCTGCTGGCCGCAGTTCCTATTATCGGAACCTCGGTGCGTGGTGCAAAACGGTGGATTACGATCGGGCCGATGACAATTCAGCCCTCTGAGGTCATGAAATTTGCTTTGATACTGATTTTAGCGCTGTATATTTCCAAATTCAAGGACCGTATGAAAACTTTCAAATACGGAATCTTTTTTCCGTTCTGTCTTTTGGGCTTGGTATGTGTAACTACGGCGATTGAAAAACACATGTCCGGTACGATCATCTTATTTGCAATCGGTGTCTGTGTTATTTTTATCGGCGGGGCCAACATTCGCTGGTTAATGGGACTGTTCGGCGTTGGTGCTGCCGGAGCGGGGTATATTATTCTGTTTACGAATTATACCAAAGCGCGTGTGGACAGTTGGCTTCACCCGGAGCTTTATACCGATTCCGGAGCATGGCAGGTTTTGAACAGCCTTTATGCCATCGGATCCGGGGGCTTTTTGGGTGTCGGACTCGGAAACAGCCGTGAAAAATATTTATATTTGCCGGACCCGCAGAACGACTTTATTTATGCGATTGTATGCGAGGAGCTTGGATTTATCGGTGCCATTACGGTAATTGTGTTATTTGCGCTTTTGGTTTGGCGTGGATTTGTGATTGCGATGAATGCTCCGGATACTTTTTCCTCTGTTGTTGCGTTCGGTATTATGGCACAGGTGGCGATTCAAACTATTCTTAACATTGCAGTTGTTACCGCAAGCATTCCCGCGACCGGTATATCATTACCGTTTTTCAGTTACGGCGGTTCATCCCTTTTCATGTTAATGATTGAAATGGGTGCAATGTTGGCGATTTCGCGTTACTCCTATCAGACAAGAACATAAGAGAGAAGTGATTTTATGAATATTGTGATTACGGGCGGAGGCACCGGCGGCCATGTAAATCCCGGATTGGCGGTTGCCAATACGATTCGGGAAAAAGATCCCGAGGCGCAAATTTCTTTTGTAGGGACCTCGCGCGGAATTGAAAACAAATTGGTTCCCAAAGCCGGATATCCGTTATATCATGTAGAAATTACCGGTTTGCGCCGTAGCTTATCCCTGTCTAATATCAAGACGCTTTATTTGACAGTGACTTCGGTTTTTAAGGCGAAAAAGCTCTTGAAGCGGTTGGAGCCCGATGCGGTGTTTGCTACGGGTGGATATGTGTGTTATCCGGTTGTAAAGGCCGCTCACCAAATGGGAATCCCTGTCTTTTTGCATGAATCCAATGCAATACCGGGCGTGGCAATCCGGATGCTTGAGAAATATGCACAAACGGTGTTTGTTAATTTTGAAGAGAGCATAAAGCATTTAAAGGAACCGAACAAAGCAATTCGTGTGGGGAACCCGATGTTGGCGTCAGGGCTTTCCGTTACGGGGGAGACGGAACGCAAAAATCTTGGTGTCGGAAGTCAATACCAGCATTTTCTGCTGTCTTTCGGAGGCAGTATGGGGGCAGAGCAGGTGAACTTTGCTATACTGCGGCTTATGCGTGACTATACATCAAAGCATCCGGAGATCTTGCACATCCATGCAACCGGATCCATAGAGTATGAAATTGCAAAGAAAAAATTTTATGATTACAATTTGGAGCAATACCCCAATTTACAGCTATTAGAATATATTTATGATATGCCGCAGAAGATGGCGGCTGCCGATTTGGTGATATGCCGTGCGGGATCGATGACTTTATCGGAGTTGGCGATTTTATCAAAGCCATGTATTTTAATTCCTTCTCCGAACGTTACGAATAATCATCAGTTTAAAAATGCAGATGTTTTGCGTTGTGCCGGGGCTGCGATATTAATTGAAGAGAAAGAACTGGCGGACGGAAGCTTGACAGCAAAGGTCCAAGAGATTCTTGACAACCCGCGACAACTACGCAAAATGGCAAATGAAATTCAGAAATTTGCAATTACGGATGCCAATGAGCAAATCTATCAAAATATAGTAAAAGCGATTCACTAAGCAATACACTAAACGAAAGGAAGGTGCGTGTTGTATATGGCCAAAAAACGTTCATCAGCACAGGATAAAAGAATACATGACTCTGCAATGCGGCGAAATTTATCAAACGCACCCTCTCCTTCTAAAGTTCCGACAGGTCATGTTAACCGAGAGTCGAACAAGCCTATAAATCGGACAAGCCCGAACAATATCAATCGCTTGCCTGCTAAAAAGAATGTGCAGCCGCCGCCGATGCCCGGCAGGGGACGTACACCGCAGTCGAGCAGAAATATGCAAACCGATCAAAGGGCGCAAACCACCGCGTATCAAAAAACGGGAAAGCAACCCTTTGATAAAAAGAATATTCCGCCGAAAAACAGCGTGCAGAATCCATATGCAGATAAGTATGAACACGCTAAGACTTCGACGAAAAATGCAAAAAAGATCAAAAAGAAAAAACAGCCAAAAGTGCATAAGCCCCGCATAGCCAAAAAGCCTCGCTATACACCGGAGCAGATCCAAAAGCGGAGAATGAAGCGGAGAAAAATTCTTCGTGTTTCTTCATTGCTTGTGTTAGCCGTCGGAACCCTATCGGCTTTGATTTTCGGCTTTATTTATTTTTTCCGCATAGAGACTGTTACGGTCGTCGGTTCTAAGCGTTATTCCGACGAAGAAATTGTTGAAGCCTCCGGGATTAAAAAAGGCTCCAATATTTTCTTTGATTTGGATTCGGAGTCGGTTGCACGCAAAATTGTCGAAAAACAACCGTATATTTCCTCGGTGAATATTCGTCGAAAGATTCCGCAGGGCGTGGAGATTCAGGTGCGGGAAAGCGATGCCGCTTATTATATGGAAATTTGTCGGGAATATTTTATTCTGTCGGATAATTTGCAGGTTTTGGAACGGATGGAAGTATCAAACGAAGCACAAATTCGCTTATACGGACTGAAAAAGATCAGCTGTAAAAAAGTAGACAGTGCGTTTGTAGGACAACCTATCAGCTTTTTAGACAGCAGCTATCGGGATTATTTTTTAGATGTGCTGCAGGTTTTAAAGCAAAGCGAAATGTACGGCAAAATCACTTCCATCACGGCTACCAGTAAATTTCAGATGAAAATTATGTATGACGATCGGTTCGAAATATCTTTGGGAGATTCGTCGGATTTGAATATTAAGCTGCTCTTTTCTTCAGAAATTATAAAAACGTTTAATGAAGAGCAAAAGGGCAGTTTGGATGTGAGAGATCCTTCCAAAGGATATGTGGAAATTCAAAATGTCGTATGAATTTTAGGGAACGTGTGTGATTTTTTTGGCTTTTAATCACAAAAACAAAGTGGGAAAATGAAAAAAAATTAAGATTTTTTTAAAAAATGTATTGCAAAAAGCCGAAAAACGAGGTATTATTATACTATAAAACCAAGGCAGGAATTTACATTAATTATTAAAAAAATAGCTCATAATTTTACAAATCAAGAACGGAACAATTTTAATTATTAAAAAAAACGAATTTGTTTTTAGAATACGGAGGATATTTCAATGCCATTCGAACTGGAGAAAAACTTTGAGAGCGGAGTTAATATCAAAGTAATCGGCGTCGGCGGGGGCGGAAATAATGCGGTAAATCGTATGATTGCCACAAACGTCAAAGGGGTCGATTTTATTGTCGTAAATACGGACAAGCAGGCTTTGATGCAATCGACTGCTGCCAACAAAATTGCGATCGGTGAGAGAACCACGCACGGGAAAGGCGCAGGATCCATTCCGGAAGTCGGAACCGCGGCTGCCGAAGAAAGTATTGATGATATTAAAGCAGTCCTGAATGGCGCTGAGATGGTGTTCATCACTAGCGGTATGGGCGGCGGAACCGGTACCGGTGCAGCACCGGTTGTCGCAAAGGTTGCTCGCGATATGGGTATCTTAACGATCGGCATTGTTACAAAACCTTTTGATTTTGAAGGAAAAATGAGAATGCAGCGCGCAGAGGCCGGTATTGCAAAACTGGCAGAGAATGTAGATTCTTTGGTCATTATTCCGAATGAACGTTTAAAACAGGTTTCCGATACTCGCATTACGCTTTTGAATGCCTTCGGAATTGCTGATGATGTTCTGCGTCGTGGTGTACAAAGCATTTCGGAACTGATCAACATTCCGGGCCTTGTCAACTTGGATTTTGCTGACGTAACTTCTGTTATGAAAAATGCAGGTTTGGCTCATATGGGGGTCGGTGCCGCACAGGGAAAAGACAAAGCGGAAAAAGCTGCCAAAGCGGCAATCTCCAGTCCGTTGCTTGAAACATCGATTAACGGAGCAAAAGGTATTATTGTTAATATTACGGCTTCTCCGGATATTGGTTTGGAAGAGGTCGATATTGCTTCTACAATGATTGCCAATGAAGCACATTCGGATGCAACGATTATTTGGGGCGCTACTTTGGATAACAGCTTGGAAGATGAAATGCGTGTTACTGTGGTAGCAACCGGTTTTTCAAAGGGTGAGCAACAAGCCAAAGAAAAGGAAAAAGAAGAGGTTGCGGCAGCTCCGGAAGTAAAACAAGAAGATACGGATAAGTTTGTTGAGGATCTCCTTTCTCAGTTTAAACATACTTCTCAGACTTCTCTTTAATATTTCTGATTATAAAAAATCAAAAGCCTGTCTTCAAATGTTTAGAAGACAGGCTTTTTTTATGTGTTTGCCAATTACAGAGATAGTGTCAAATTTTGTTTTCGGAATTTGCAATATTTTGTAGAGATTAAGGCTTGTTGTTCCGTATTGGTTATGCTACAATATATTATATGAAAATATTATATTAAATTTTGCCGAATCAGGCCGATCGAATGGAACCTTTTTGTAGGAACGACGTCTGTTTTATGTAAGTTGATGTGGGTTTGATATCATCGCGATAAGAATGAATGAAGCGCAGAGGTTTTTGCAATATGGCACGGAGAAAAAATAATACAACGCAGAATATAATAGCGGTATTGATTTTACTGTTTTTTTGTATTTTAATCGGTACGGTTGTGGTGTTTACTTTGAAGAGAATCGGGAATATTCAAGCCCCGGTCACATCGGATGTTGGCACGAGTGGAGATACACAAAACTTGCAAACGGTAAGCCCTGAGACTAAAAATACAGAAGATACAAAAGATACAAAAGATACTAAAGATACTAAAGTGACAAAGGATACCGGGACCGATACCAAAACGCCCCCGGTTACCGAAGCGGATCCGTATGAAGGGAAAAAGATCGTAGCTTTCACTTTTGATGACGGTCCGGATACCTATGGAAAATTAACGGATCAGATTGTAAATAAAATGAAAGAAGTAAACGGAAGGTGTACATTTTTTGTTTTGGGATCTCGGATTGCTTCCGTCAATACGCCGGCTTTAAAACGCGCCGTGGAGGCCGGTTGTGAGATCGGCAATCATTCAACCAGTCATGCACAATTTAAGAATTTATCACTGGATGAACAGCGGAAAGAAATTATCGATACCAATGAAAAAGTAAAAGAAGCAGTCGGAGTATATCCGAAACTGTTTCGTCCGCCTTACGGTAATTTTCAGAGAGATACCGCGGCAGAAGTTTTGGCCGGTTTGAATATGAAGGTCGTTCTTTGGTCGGTAGATCCGGAGGATTGGAAATATCGGGATGCAGAAACGGTTCGTGACAATATCCTAAAAGATGCGAAAAACGGTTCTATTATATTGCTCCACAATATTTACGACACTACCGCAGACGGCTTTTGCATGGCGGTGGATGAACTGAAAAAGCAGGGTTATGAATTTGTAACGGTCAGTGAGCTGTTGGGAAATGTGACTTCAGATGTATCGGTTTTCCATTATGCTCGCAACTATTCACGCTAATAAAATATGAATATTTTAAAAAGCAAAAACGTTTTACAAGCGCTTTTGCTTTTTTATTGTTTTTCGGCATAATTTTACATTGATTTTACCGAGTTTCCCTTTTTGATTTTACAGTATTGTTTTATATTGATTATGAAATAATAAAAAAGGAGAAAATAAGAAGATGAAAAGAATTAAAATGACAATTTGGATGTTAGTAGTATGTATTGCTGTTTCTGCAATGGCCTTTACCGGTTGTGCGAGCAGCGAAAAGAGTGTTTCAACAGACGGCTCTACGTCGATGGAAAAGGTAATCGGCGCATTGGGCGAAGCTTTTATGGAGAAAAATGCGGGCGTGCAATTCACTTATAATCCGACAGGCTCCGGAAGCGGAATTGCAGCAGTGCTGGAGGGACGTTGCGATATCGGACTTTCTTCCCGTAATTTGACTACCGAAGAAAAGGACAAGGGACTGCAGGAGACGACTTTGGCGCTTGACGGAATTGCCGTGATTGTTCATCCCAGCAATCCGATATCAGATTTAAGCCTTGAGACGATTGCAGATATCTATACCGGAAAAATCAAAAATTGGAAAGAAGTCGGCGGTGAGGATGCAGAGATCGTTTTGGTCGGACGTGAGGCCGGCAGCGGAACGCGAGATGGTTTTGAATCCATTACTGATACCAAGAACAAATGCGAATACCGCCAGGAATTAACATCAACCGGTGATGTAATCACCACTGTATCACAGAATTCCAATGCGATTGGTTATGCGTCTTTGGCATCTGTCAAGGATACTGTAAAAGCAATTTCGGTCAACGGAGTTGTTCCGACTGAGGAAAATGTGAAAAACGGCAGTTATGCAGTTCAGCGTTCCTTTGTCCTTGTTACCAAAAAAGATCAGCCGCTTTCTGACACAGCGAAGAGTTTCTTCGATTATGTCACATCCTCTGAAGTTTCAAAAATCATTTCGGATCAAGGCGCTGTGCCGATTCATTAAAAAATACAGTTCGACGTAGCGGTATCGTGGATGAAACGTTGTATGGATTGATGGGATGAATGTCAATGAACAGAGTAAATAAAACACGATTATTTGAAAACATTATACACGGGATTTTCTTGATTTTGGGTTTGATTACTGTGGCTTTCGTATTTTTGATTACTGTGTATTTAGTAATCTCCGGCATACCGGCAATTCGGGAAATCGGGATCGTTCCGTTCCTGTTTGGAAAGACATGGCAATCTACCGGAGAAAATCCGTCTTTTGGAATCTTACCGTTTATTTTGACCAGCATTTACGGCACCGCAGGTGCCGTTTTGCTGGGGGTTCCGATTGGCTTTTTTACAGCAATATATTTGGCAAAGTTTGCTCCGAGCCGCTTCAAAAACGTGATGAAAAGCGCGATTGATTTGTTGGCCGGAATTCCGTCCGTGGTTTACGGCTTGGTTGGTATGTTGATTTTGGTTCCCTTCATCCGCCATGTCTTTCACATCCCGGACGGTTCCAGTCTTTTAGCGGCAATTATTGTTTTGGCAGTGATGATCCTGCCATCGATTATTAAGGTTTCAATTACTGCACTGGAAGCAGTACCGCCGGAATATGAAGAGGCTTCCATGGCTTTGGGTGCAACCCCGGTTGAAACCTATTTTCGGGTATCGGTTCCGGCTGCAAAAAGCGGAATAGCCGCAGCAGTGGTGCTTGGAGTCGGGCGTGCGATCGGAGAAGCGATGGCGGTAATGATGGTATCCGGCAATGTTCCGAAT
>CAKRMZ010000016.1 GCA_934365155.1 uncultured Eubacteriales bacterium
GGTGTGTCCATCATGAATACATTCGGTCTTGAAAAGCTCGGGATTATCAATCTCAAAGAAATTCATCGCAACTTATCCGTGCCCCAATTGGTCAGCGCGTCTCTGAAAAACAATGAAGGCGTGTTGAGCTCTACCGGTGCATTGGTTGTTAATACAGGAAAATATACCGGACGCTCTCCGGATGACAAGTTCATTGTAGACACACCCGCTGTTCATAATGACATCGCTTGGGGAAAAGTCAATGTTCCGATCTCAAAAGAAAAATTTGACGGTATCTACCGCCGTATGACTGCATATCTGCAAAACCGTGAAATTTACATTTTCGACGGCTTTGCAGGAGCGGATGAAACAAACAAACTGTCGTTTCGCATTGTAAACGAGCTTGCTTCACAGAATCTTTTCATCCATCAGCTTTTAATCCGTCCCAATGCCGAGCAGCTTGAGAGTTTTTCTCCGGATTATACGATCATCGCAGCTCCGGGATTCCAATGTATCCCCGAAATTGACGGTACGCACAGTGAAGCTGCGATCATCATTGACTACGAAAATCACATTGTTTTGATTGCAGGCTCCCGTTATTCGGGTGAAATTAAAAAGAGCGTATTCTCGGTTATGAACTTTGTTCTTCCGAAAAAGGGCGTTTTGCCGATGCACTGCTCCGCTAATATCGGAAAAGACGGTGATACAGCATTATTCTTCGGCCTTTCGGGAACCGGAAAAACCACACTCAGCGCTGACCCGGACCGCATGTTAATCGGTGACGATGAACACGGCTGGTCCAACACCGGTATATTTAACTTTGAAGGCGGATGCTATGCTAAATGCATCAATCTTTCCAGAGAAAATGAACCTCAAATCTGGGATGCCATAAAGTTCGGCGCCCTGGTTGAAAACGTCGTAATTGATCCGGAAACCGGAGTTTTAGATTTTAATGACGGCTCTTTAACAGAAAATACCCGTGTCGGTTATCCGGTCGATTATATTCCCAATGCTGCGATTCCCGGTATCGGTGGAATTCCGAACACCGTAATTTTCTTAACAGCCGATGCTTTCGGTGTATTACCGCCGGTAGCAAAATTGGATAAAAACATGGCAATGTATCACTTCGTTTCCGGGTACACTTCAAAGCTTGCCGGAACCGAACGCGGAATCACAGAGCCGCAGGCAACGTTCTCTACCTGCTTCGGCGCTCCCTTCCTTCCGCTTGATCCCAGCATCTATGCGGAAATGCTCGGTGAAAAAATTGAAAAAACCGGAGCAAACGTATATTTGGTTAACACCGGATGGTCCGGAGGCAAATACGGTGTCGGTAAGCGAATCAGCTTAAAGTACACTCGTGCTATGGTAAGTGCTATTTTGTCCGGCGAATTGGAAAAATCCGAATTTGTTTTAGATCCTGTATTTAACGTTTACGTACCGAAATCATGTCCGAATGTTCCGTCTGAGATCCTCTCGCCGAAGAACACATGGGCTGATGCAGCAGAGTACGACAAAGTAGCCGATGATTTAGTCAAACGCTTCGAGGCAAATTTCGCAAAATATACGAATATGTCGACCGAAATTGTAAATGCCGGTCCGAAGTCTGCAAAATAAAAATAATCCATACATCTCAGTTCGCTTTTTAAAAAAGCGTACATTCCTCCCTTTTTATAAAAAAGCAGGAACGAAAACCTCTCACTTTCGTTCCTGCTTTTTGTCTTTATATGAAAATTTTTAAAATGGATAATTGTTTTCTCAGACTGTAAAAAGGCTTCAGGCTTTGCAAAAACCCGAAGCTTTTTTAATTATATCATTGGCTTTATTCGCTCTTTGATTCTGCGCTTTCCTGCACTTCCTGCATTTCATCTTCTACATGGAATTTGGCACTGAGTTTATCCAAATAATAAGCCGCAAAAAAGCCCAAAACAATAAATACCACATCCAAAATAAAATCCAGTACAGAATCAAAACGGTGCGGAATAATCATCACGGATGTAGCAAGCACAAAACCCAAAATGGCATGACTGAGGCCGGAATAAAAACGCTTAAAAAGATAATTCATTGCGTTTGCTAAGGGCACTACACAAATAACGATTCCGATGCACAAAGGAATAATCACTTGCATTGACAGCGCGGAAATTCCGTCAACCATCGGCTGATACAGTCCGAAAAAGATTAGACATGTTGAAGAGCTGAGCCCAGGAACAATAATACTAAGTCCCCAAATACATCCGCAAAAGAAAAACCATCCCATGTTCGGTTCAATCTTCATTTCTGTGCCCAAGCTCAAATACATAAGCATACCAAGCAACAGGCAAAAGCTACATGCCAGGACAATATACGAACGTTTGCTTCTGCCCTGCTTTCCGGCACTGCGGTACAATGACGGAACCATTCCCAAGGTAAGGCCGGCAAAGGCACAAACAACATATTCCTCATTTGCGCCCATTAAAAAGCTTAAAATTCTCGTAAAGCCGAAAAATCCGACAACACCGCCTAAAATAACCGGAGACAAAAGCATCCAGTGCTTTTTTATGTTGCGAAAGGGATTGGCAAGCAAATCCATCAGCGGCTTATAAAGTCCGAATATTACGCACATAACGCCCCCGCTGACACCGGGCAAAATTCCGCCGATGCCGATGAGCATACCCTGAAAGAAACGAATCAAGAGTCGGATCAATAACGGCTTATTGTTAACATTTTCCATAGAATCTCCCATATTTTAAATTCTATATCCATTAAGAATTCTTCATAATAACGCTTTCAATAATATCAGCCGCATCCTCGCAACTGTCAAGACAAGATTCCATATCGTTAAAAATGCCTGTCCAAATTAAAATATCCCGTGTATCCATATCACCGGAAAAGATTTTCTGAATGCATTCAAAATGCAAATTGTCGCCCTCATGCTCCAAAGTATTCACATTGATCACTTTTTCCATAATTGTTTTAGAGCGACGGAAGTTTTTAAATTCCTCCATAATCGATTTCAAACCGTATGCACTCTGAACAATTAATTCCGCAAATTGAATGGCTGCGGGATCCACACTCGTTATACGGAACATAGAAATACACCGCATTACATCATCAATAGCATCTACCACATTATCCATTTCCTGCGCCAACGCAATTAAATCTTCCCGTTCGATGGGAGTTATAAACTCATGCATTAACAACTGGGTCATTTCATGCTTCTTGGAATCAGCATCATTTTCCATCTTATGAATTTCTTCAATTCGCTCATTTAATGAAACAGGATCAAAATGAACTAAGGTTTCCTTCATATACTCTGCCGCATTACATACACAGTCGGCAATGTCGCAGAAATATTGAAAATAATCGAAATCTTTTTTTCTTGCCATAATTTTTCCTCGTCTTTTAAATATTATTTAACAATTACTGAAATAAAACATGAAAAAGCTTTACCATAATATAGGATAAAATTCCGCATCCGGGGAATGTAAGAACCCATGCCACAACCATATCCCGCACAACTTTCCAATTGATTGCGGAAATACGTTTGGATGCACCGACCCCCATTATCGCAGTTGTTTTTGTATGAGTGGTGCTGACCGGTATGCCGGTCACCGACGCAATAAGCAAGCACAGCGCCGAACCCAAATCAGCAGCAAAGCCTTGATATTGCTTTAAATTCACCATATCCATTCCTACGGATTTGATAATGCTGTATCCTCCGATGGATGTGCCGAGAGCCATAACCACTGAGCAAAGCACCATCAGCCAAATCGGCACAACAAATCCATCCGATGCGCTTTGGCCGGCAGACAAGAACATTCCTAACATAAAAACACCCATGAACTTCTGTCCATCCTGAGCACCGTGCATAAATGCCATCGAGGCGCCTCCGACAATCTGCGCACCGCGAAAAAATCCCTTTGTTTTAATGCGGTCCATACGACGGCAGATGCGTTCAATCAACTTGGTTGTCAAAAAGCCTGCGGCAAATCCCATCAGAGTGGATAATACCAATCCGTAGAGCACTTTTACCCATTCGGCACCGTTGATGCCGCCGAGGCTTCCGTGTAAGGCAATCGCCGCACCGGAAAGTCCGGCGATCAATGCATGGCTCTCGCTGGTCGGAATTCCGAATTTGGATGCCAGCGTCGCCCAAATAACAATTGCAAAGAGAGCTGCACACAAAGCCTGTGTCGCCTCCGATGTATTGTTCCCGAAATCTACCATATTTGTAATGGTAAATGCCACTTTCGGTGTTAACATCGTCATGGTAAAAACACCGAGAAAATTAAAGATTGCCGCCATTATAATTGCTGTACGCGGTTTTAAGGAACGCGTGGACACACAGGTTGCAATTGCGTTCGGAGCATCGGTCCAACCGTTGACTAAAATAACGCCTAATGTAAGAATTACGGTCAGTAAAACAGCCGGACTTTTGCTTATCATCTCAAAAAAACTGGAAAGGCTGACAGAACCCGAAGCACTGAATAGAGCATTCTCCATGAAATTCCTCCTTTAGAGCCATATACAATAAAAACGGAAGTCTATCGCTAAAAAGCCAACT
Organism: uncultured Eubacteriales bacterium; assembly: GCA_934365155.1. Taxonomy (GTDB): domain Bacteria; phylum Bacillota; class Clostridia; order Oscillospirales; family CAG-272; genus RGIG8399. The sequence goes on from CAKRMZ010000016.1 coordinate 4,520, forward strand.
TCCCTGCCTTTTTTACAATTGTTTTCAAATTACACTTTTTCATTATACAATATTTACAATGTTTTTGCAATAGAAACTCTATTTGAATTTAAAAGTCGAACAGAGATATGAAACCAAAGCACCAAAGTCCTTAAAACTTCAAAGTGATTGCATACAAAATTTGCAGATTCTCGGAAAACAAAGAAAACACCTTGAATCTTTAGAAAAAATATTGTATAATATAATGTAATTTATTTTTTTGAGTTTTTCATTGGAATTTCATTTTCTGAAAAATTCATAGGAGGTATAATATGTTAACCGCAATTGTAGGTATCAACTGGGGTGATGAAGGCAAAGGCCGCATGGTCGATCTGCTTTCGGAAAATTATGATATTATCGTTCGTTATCAGGGCGGCAACAATGCCGGACATACCGTAATCAATGACAAAGGCAAATTTATTCTGAATCTTTTGCCGTCCGGTATCCTGCGTGAACAAACGATTAATGTGCTCGGTCCCGGTATGGTGATTGACATTGAGCATCTTGTCAAAGAAATTGCTTCTTTAACCGAAAAAGGAATTCATATCTCTCCTGAAAATTTAAAAATCAGCGATAAAGCCGTTATATGTATGCCCTATCATAAACAGCTTGACATTTTAGAAGAAGAGCGCTTAAAAGATGCAAAATTCGGATCAACACGACGCGGAATTGCCCCGGTATACGGCGATAAATATATGAAAAAAGTGCTCAAAATGGGCGACCTTTTACACAGTGACACTTTGATGAAAAAAATCGAAGCGCTAACCGAATGGAAAAACCTAACGGTACATAAGGGCTATGGAGCAGACGCCATCAAGCCGGAAGAAATATATCATTGGGTAAGCTCCAACGGTAATATTTTAAAAGACCATATCTGCGACACTACGATTTATCTCAACAATGCTATCAAAGACGGCAAGAACATTATGTTTGAGGCACAGTTGGGTGCCCTGCGCGATATCGATTACGGAATCTTTCCTTATACCTCTTCGTCTTCTACCATTGCTGCATATGCTCCCATCGGCGCCGGAATTCCGTTTGCCAAAATTGACAGCGTAATCGGCATTACCAAAGCCTTTTCCAGTTGCGTAGGCGAAGGTCCTTTCGCATGTGAGCTGTTCGGAAAATCAGGAAACGAGTTGCGCGAAGCCGGACAGGAATACGGCGCTGCTACCGGACGTCCGCGCCGGGTCGGCGGTTTTGATGTCGTTGCATCCAAATACGGATGTATGGTGCAAGGAGCAACTGAGCTTGTACTAACCAAATTGGATATTCTTTCCTATTTGGAAAAAATACCGGTTTGTGTTGCTTATGAAATCGACGGAAAAATCACAACTGACTTCGTATTAGGCGATCAAATTTCGCGTGAAAAACCGGTTTATAAGTATTTTGACGGTTTCAAAACCGATATTTCCAAATGCCGTCACAAAGAAGAGCTTCCCAAAGAAGCTTTGGATTACATTCACTTCATCGAAGAAGCGATGGGTGTACCGATTAAATATGTGTCAGTAGGCGCTGCAAGAGAAGATTATATCGTTATGTAAATCAAACTCCGAAAGGACTCGCTCGTTCATGAAAAAAATTGCTATTTTGGACGTCAACACAATCACAAAGGGAGATATTTGCTTCGATAAAATCAACACCTTGGGGGAAGTCCGCTATTATGATATGACCTCCCCCGACCGCACAGTAGAATTAATTGGAGACAGCGATGCATTGGTTTGCAACAAAACCCGTATCACAGAGGAAGTCATGCGCAATTGCAAAAATCTGAAATATGTTGGGTTATTTGCCACCGGATACGACAATGTTGATATTGCGGCAGCAAACAAATGCGGCATTACCGTTTGCAATGTGCCCAATTATTCCACGGCGTCTGTAGCACAGCATGTTTTTGCTATGATTATGGAATTTGCATCCAGCCTCTCCAAATACAACGCATCGGTTCACCGCGGCGAATGGGTTACCGCCAATAAGTTTTCTTATTTTCCCTACCCGCTGACTGAAATTCAGGGAAAAACTCTCGGAATTTTCGGGTTTGGGGCAATCGGTAAAGCAGTCGCCAAAATCGGGCAAGCCTTCGGCATGAATATTTTAGTAACAACACGCACTCCCCGTCCGGAAGAATATAAAAATATTCAGTTTGTTCCAATTGAAACTCTTTTTCGGCAAAGCGATTTTATCACCTTGCATGCACCTCTTACCGCACAAACTGAAAAATTGGTTGACAAGCCGTTGCTGACTCTTATGAAGCCGAGCGCTTATTTAATCAACACAGCCCGCGGCGGTTTAGTTTCAGAGGAAGCCCTGGCATGGGCCCTGAATAATGATATTATTGCCGGTGCCGGAATTGATGTGTTGAGTGTTGAACCTATGACAGAGAACCATCCGTATCTCGGGGCTAAGAACTGCATTATGACTCCGCATATTGCATGGGCTACGATTGAAGCTCGAAAGAGGCTGATTGAAGTTGTTTATCAGAATCTTGCTAAATTTTTCAGCCAAACTCCCCAAAATGTTGTAAACTTCAAAAATTAGAATAAAAACGATTCAATAAAAGAAAAGCAGGATGTGCGAGTGAATAAGTATATCCTGCTTTTCTTTTATATTTGTTCTGTCAATAAAAATATCAATCTCATACTTTTCTGATTGATGTTGCCTATCGATTTCAAAAGCTCACTCCGAAATAATACGGATGGTCTGAATCCGTTGTTCGTTTAAAGGTCTATCATTAAAATCGGTCTGCACCCCTGCAATCTCGTCTACCGTCTCCATACCGTTTGTCACCTTACCGAAAGCCGCATATTGTCCGTCCAAAAACGTTCCGTCCTGATGCATAATAAAAAACTGCGAGCTTGCCGAATTGGGATCTTGGGCACGTGCCATAGAAATCGCACCGCGTCGATGTGAAATCGGATTGGAGAAACCGTTTATCTGAAATTCACCGACGATATTCTTCTCTGCACCGCCGCATCCGGTTCCGGTGGGATCTCCGCCTTGAATCATGAATCCCGAAATAACCCGATGAAAAATCAATCCGTCATAAAAATGCCGGTTTACTAAATTTTTAAAATTTTCTACTGTTGCGGGCGCAAGCTCATCATAAAGCTCCAAATCAATTACCGCTCCGTTTTCCATTACAATTCTTGCATTTGTTGTATTCGACATTATATCCTCCATAGATTGGAATCAGGTATGACAAAAATGTCATACCTGATTTTTTTATTCACTGTAAAGATTATCTTAAGCCTTAAAATTTTGTTCCTGCCACTTCAAATATTCGGATAACAAGCTATTCTCGTCATCAGCGTCAGTGAGATGTTGGAAAGCTGCATTTCCGTCAATAACACCGCGGGCATATTCCACATAAGCCGCAACATTGTCAGTCGTTTTCAGTCCTTCAAAGAGAGTTGCGGATATTCTCTTTACCTCTGCAATATCATCTGCATATTTCTCTTCGCTGAAGGTGAAATTCATATACGGATCCATAACAGCAATAACATTCTGTGCCTTACCTACTTCAATTTCGTTGGCATTCATGTATTCTTCCGGATGTGCCAGAAAAACATTTCCGGTTTTATTGATATCCATCATATAATCGCTACGCAGACGTGAAACTTTGCCGTCTACAAGCTCATAATGCGTTCCTTCAATACCGTATTGGAATAAGTTGCGGAACTCTTCATTTGTATTCAGCAAGGAAATAACCTGCATTGCCGCCTCAGAATGCTCGGAATAAGAACTGATCGCAAACATACTGCTGTAAAGCTTATTCCTTGTCGCCATCGGAGACTCGATCAACACTGTATAGTACTGATCTTTCATTGCTTTAATATCTACTTCATTGCTTTCGATAATTCCGGCAGCATATTTTTGTCCCTCTGCAAGTTCAGTTCTCAAATATCCTGCTTTGCGATAATTATCCATTGTAATAATATGCTCGGTGTATTTATTGGTATCGAGCATAAGGCTTCTGGGACGAATCGCAATATCGGATTTGGTTTTCGGCGGGATGTATCCGCCGATCATAACATCTTCACCGAACAGATATGCATAAGCGGGGACAGATGTATCCTGAGCATAGAAAGGAACAATGCCGGTTTCGCCCGAAGCGACCTGAGCCAAGAACTTTTCGCAATTAGCTGCCGTGCTGAAATCACTTTCTTGGAAACCGTACTTTGTTGCTAACTCCTTATCCACTACAAGATATTTGGAATCGCCCAAAGAATGGCTGTTAAGCACCGCATAACTACCGGTGTCAAGTTTTGCCGCATTTAAAAAGATACTGTTAATATATTTGTAGAGAGACTTGAAAGTACCGGAAAGATACTCATCCAAAGAAGTCAGAAGTTCTCTTTGAACATAGTCCGTATACCGATCATATCCGCCGAGATAAATAATATCAATCTGTGCCGTTTCAAGATCGGGATAAAGGACCTGCACTTTTCCGTTCTCGTCAATCGTAGTTCTTTGCGTTTCTTCCACCGATACCGCTTCCGTAGTAGCAGGCTTCACCCAATGGCTGTTATTGGAAGTCAGTGCCGCCGATGCTTTTGCTGCTTTGGCTTCCGACTCCTTTGCCGCTTTAATTGCATCCGCTTCTGCTTTCTCTTTTGCTACAATATCCGCACGCTGCGTCATTGTTTTTTCAAGCACATCGTAATATTCGTCTTCGGTGTAAAGCTCTAAAACAACACGAATATTATAAAGGCTCTTGGTAATTTTGTTCATTGCCTTTTCAACCAGCGCAATTGACTCATCGGTGGTACCTTTTTCTTTAATACCGCGCAAAGAAATGGTTTGCACTTTAATATCGGATGTTGCAGAAGTTGAAGTATCATTACAACCGCTGAGAATAACCGCGCTGGAAATCAGCACTGCCATTAATAGCAGCAGACTGACACTCCGAACCCAAAATTTATTTTTCATCAACCGGACCTCCTGTTTCCAATCAAACCCTAAAAATTTATGTTTTCGAAAACATTTTTTGCATTTCGAAATTCATTCAATAACAAGAATATTGTACACGAAAAGCACTTGCATGTCAAGGCGATATTTAGGGCATTTCAAGCAATCATGCTCGTCTTTTTGGGGCTCACGGTGCTTTCATTTACAATTTTTTTACACTCGGAGCCGTTTTTTGTTCACTGTGTACAATGGCTATTTGGAGTCTTTGTATATTCTGACAATTTTTTTAACTGTCCAAGTAATCCCTTAAGCGTCTGGAACGGCTGGGATGACGTAATTTTCGCAAAGCCTTCGCTTCGATCTGACGAATCCGTTCACGGGTAATATTAAAAACTTTTCCCACTTCTTCCAATGTACGGGTTCTGCCATCATCCAAACCGAAACGGAGCTTTAAAACCTGCTCCTCGCGGGGAGTCAGCGTGGAAAGAACTTCCCAAATTTGCTCTCGAAGCAGCGTATAGGAAGCAGCTTCCGAGGGAGCCGGCGAATCATCGTCAGGAATGAAATCGCCCAAATGGCTGTCCTCTTCTTCTCCGATCGGCATTTCGAGGGAAACAGGATCTTGTGCGATACGGAGGATCTCGCGTACTTTATCGGGGCTCATATTCATCACCGCTGCAATCTCCTCAGCACTGGCTTCATGACCGAGCTCCTGCAAAAGTTGCCGCGATACGCGCGAAACTTTATGAATGGTCTCCACCATATGAACCGGAATACGGATGGTTCTGGCCTGATCCGCAATTGCACGCGTAATCGCCTGACGAATCCACCAGGTAGCATAGGTCGAAAACTTATATCCTTTGCTGTAATCAAACTTTTCAACAGCCTTCATTAAGCCGAGATTTCCCTCTTGAATCAAATCCAAGAAGAACATTCCCTTGCCGACATAACGCTTAGCGATACTGACAACCAGACGAAGATTGGATTCCACAAGCTCATCTTTTGCCTTTTCGTCACCGGCAGCAATCCGTTCGGCAAGCTCCAGTTCCCGCTCGGCATCCAAAAGAGGAACCTTTCCGATTTCCTTGAGATACATACGCACCGGATCATCGATTGCGAGTCCTTCCTGCGTAAGCATCTTTTCCATATCTTCCGCGCTTTCATAGTGCTCGACTTCCGTTTCGATTTCATTGATCTCGGGAGCGTCGATATATCCTGTAACCTCGATTCCAAGGCTATCTAAGGTATCATACAGCTTTTCAATCTGTTCAATATCGTAATCAACATCCTCCAAAGCCTCCATGATTTCACTGTTTGAAAGGGAGCCTTTTGCTTTTCCTTTTTCAATTAAGGCATTGATATCGAATTTCTTTTCGTTATCGTTTTTGTTTTCTGTCCCATGCTCTCCGTTCACCGGTTTTGCATGAACAGAATCATTTTTTGTTTGATTGGATTGAGTAGGCATCATTGTTTCTCCTTTTTTGCATCCAGTATTTTTCGAATATCTGAAATATCCGTAACTTCCGCTGTATTTTTTCTTAGATTCTCATTTTTTAATGCTTCAATGTTTTCCGTTAACACTTCCATATCATTTTTAGAAAGATCGGAACGCCGCGCCATTAATTCGGCGATACGTCCCATTTGCTCTGCACTGTATTCCTCACCAAGGTAACCGATATCGAACAGTGCCGCATCGGGATGAGTGTTATAGAAGTCGCGAATTTTAACAAACAGCGTCCGATTAAAATCCGTCATAAAAAGCTCTTCATATAAAACCGGAGGCTTTTGGGAAGCAACCTCCCGAAAACGCTCGGGAAAGCATAGCAGTATGCCGAGAATGGCTTCTTCGGCATTCGCCGCCTTTTTATATTTGATTGCATCCGGGTTAATGCGATCTTTTAAACGAGAGCTCTTTGCCATTCGTTCCCGCATGTCGCCCTGACGTTCTTTTTTGATCTTACTGTTTCGAATGCGCATCACATCACTTTTTAAACTTTTCGCATCCAAATCCAGCCGTTTCGCCAATTTAATAATATAAATATCCCGCTCGACATCCGAATAAATCAAAGACAACGCTTCGCACAACTCGGATACCGCCTTCACCTTTTCGTCAACCAAATCCAAATTGTATTTTCCGAGAATGGACTCGGATATAAACTCAAATTGTCCTATGCTCTCGCTTAGGATTTTTCGGAACCGATCCGCCCCGAATTTATTGATATATTCATCCGGATCCTTTGCGCCCTCCATCTTCAGTACACGCGCTTCAAGACCCGTTGTTTCCAAAAGTCCGATTGCTTTTTTCGCTGCTTTCTGCCCGGCATCATCACTATCATAAGATATGATGACACGTTTTGTATATTTTGACATCAATTTCGTCTGCTCCGGCGTAATTGCAGTTCCGCAAGTCGCAATCGCATTTTCAAAGCCCGCCGCATGCAAGGAAATCACATCCATATATCCCTCACACAAAATCATGCTCTCAGAGCAAAAATTTCGTGCAAAATTCAGCGCAAATAAATTCCTGCTTTTTTTAAATGCCGCCGTATCCGATGTGTTCAGATATTTTGGAAGCGACGAATCCATCACACGCCCGCCGAAAGCAATAATGTTACCGGAAACATCAATAACCGGAAACATGATTCGACCGCGAAAATAATCATAGTAATTCTCCCTTCGTTCACTGTACGCACAGAGAGATGCCGCCGCCAGTTCTTTTCCGGAATACCCAAGGCGGTTCATATGCTTTAAAAGCGAATCAAACGACGCCGGCGCAAATCCAAGTCCGAAGTGTCGGATGACGCTGGGAGTCAAGCCGCGTTTTTGTAAATACAGCCTGGCCTTTTCTCCGGCATTACCGACCAAAGATTGATAAAAGAACTTTGCCGCCTCATGATTCATCTCAATAATTCGGGCACGGCGAACCAGTGTTTTGTCATCATCACTGATCTCCGGAATCGGCATTCCCGCCCTTTTGGCCAAAAATTCTACCGCACCCGTATAATCAAGATTTTCCATTTTCATAACAAAAGTAATTACATCCCCGCCGGAACCGCAGCCAAAACAATAAAAGCTTTTTGTATTGGGAAAAACCGTAAAAGATCCGGTCTTTTCATTATGAAACGGACAGAGCCCGACATAGTTGGAGCCGGCGCGCTTCAGAGTAAGATATGTCGAAATCAAATCATAAATATCATTACGGTATTTCACTTCATCGATAAAATTTTCCGAAAAGCGCATTCAACCCCTCCTTTTCGTTTTTTCCTGTAAAAAATCTTTACAAGGCACGGAATTTTTCCGGAATATGTAGCTTTTCATATACCGCAACAGCATATCGGTCCGTCATACCCGAAATATAGTCGCATACGCGTACCGGTATTGCATCAGAACTCTGCTGATATTCCTGCGGCATTTGCTCCGGATGACTCTCAAAATAGCGATACAAATCCAAGACCAATTCTTTCGCCTTTTTTTCTTCTTTCTTTGCCAATGGATTTAAATAAACATTTCGAAACATAAACTCCCGAAGTTCATTCATCGCTTCGCCGATCTCGTCCTCCATTGAAATCCGGTCGCGATCATAACTCGCACGGACCATAGAGGATACCATTGAGTTAATACGATCTCGGCAACTATAGCCGAGTACGGACGAAATTTCAGAGGGAATATCGGATTCTGTTAAAATTCCCGCGCGGATGGCATCGTCAATATCATGATTGATATATGCAATGCGGTCGGCGTACTTTACAATAATTCCCTCCAGGGTTGATGCCATGTTCTGACCGGTATGATTTACAATACCGTCTCTCACTTCAAAGCTTAAATTCAGCCCCCGTCCTCCGTTTTCCAGCAAATCGACGACGCGGAGACTTTGTTTATAATGAGTAAATGAAGTCCCGGAGCATTGCGCCAGCACCTCTTCTCCGGAATGCCCGAAGGGCGTATGTCCTAAATCGTGCCCCATGCTGATCGCTTCGCATAAATCTTCATTTAATCTCAGTGCGCGTGCGATCGTACGGGCAATCTGCATCACCTCTAAAGTGTGCGTTAGGCGCGTACGGTAATGATCACCCTCCGGCGAAATAAACACCTGTGTTTTATGAGAAAGACGCCGAAAAGCCTTAGAATGAATGATACGATCGCGGTCACGCTGATAAACGGAGCGATACGCACATTCCTCTTCAAAGCGAAGCCGTCCCTTGGAATTTGAGGAAAAGGCTGCGTACTTTGAAAATGTATCCCGCTCTGTTTCATATAAAAAATTTCGAAATTCCGGCAATTGATTCACCTCTATAATAGAAAATACGAAATTAAACAGAAAAATCCTTTTTTATCAAAAAATCTTTTTCATATGCTTTCATTTTCTCAAATCATGCCTTACAATCCACAGGACGCAAAATCAGGCGTTCTCCGCTCGGAATCGGACGAACTCTGCCGGCGCTCAGCTCACTGACGCGAAAACAAAATTTTTCCGCCACGTCCGGTCTCAGCGAAAATGAAGCGCTGACTGTAGCTTCATATTGCACGTGTTCTATCACGGCAGAAAAACTTGCTGCTTCCCGTTGAATTTTTTCGAAATCACTGTATCCCGCTGAAATTTCAAATTCCAAAAAAAGCTCTGCCGACAAAATCTCCGCTTGGTCGACTGCTGATTTGGCGGATTTGGAATAAGCACGGACAAGGCCGCCGGTCCCCAGAAGTATCCCCCCAAAATAGCGTGTAACTACCAAGCAAATATCATAAAGATCATTTTTACGAATGATATCTAAAACCGGGAGTCCCGCTGTTCCCTGCGGTTCACCGTCATCACTGTAACGGCAAATATGATTATTTCGTAATCGGTACGCATACACATTGTGAGTGGCATCCCGATAGCGAGTCCGTTGCTTTGCAATATAATCGATTGCTTCCGATTCGGTCGAAACCGGTTTGGCATGGCCGATAAACAAAGATTTTCTTTCGGTAAATTCAATATCGGTTTCTCTGTGAATCGTCCGGTACGGGCAAAACTGATTCGCGTCCAGATTGTTCATAATACAGTTCCGAGCTCCTCATGATATAATATAATCTTCGAACATTCCTCGGGTTTTAGCATCTGCAATCGCGGTAATACGCGCTCCGTTTTCGGTATACTCCGTTTCAATCACTTCAGCGCAGCGATAAAGTGCGCTTTGCTTTGCCTGATCGGAAAATCCGAACAAGAAAACTGTACGGCATTTATGCTTTTGCAGTTCTTTCTCAATCATTCGGCAAAGATCTTCACATCCCTCACCGGTTTTGGCAGAAATATAAACGGTCTGTTCCGATGGCGCAGCATTGAAAGGAACGCCTAAGGTATTCAAAAGGCAATCCGCCTTATTGTATACCAATATTACCGGCTTATCACCGGCACCGAGCTCTTCGATTACCGAACGCGTCACCAAAAGTTTTTTGTCACATTCTTTGTCCGAGGCATCTGCAACCAAAATTAAAAAGTCAGCATAGACAATTTCATCCAAAGTGGACTTAAAAGCCTTTACCAGATGATGCGGCAAATTTCGGATAAATCCAACGGTATCCGTCAAAAGCAGTTCCACCCCGCTATCTGTTACAAAGCGGCGTGTTGTGGGGTCCAATGTCGCAAACAATTGATCCTCGGCAAGAATTCCCGCATCGGTGAGACGGTTGAGCAAAGTGGATTTTCCGGCATTTGTATACCCCACAATGGCCGCTTTGACAATTCCCGAACGATCCCGCTTTTCGCGCTGTGTACGGCGATGCTCCTCCAATCTGCACAAACGCTCTTGCAAAGCATGAACACGGCGCGTCAAATGACGGCGGTCCAATTCAAGCTGACTTTCACCCGGACCGCGCGTACCGATTCCGCCTGCCAATCGTGACAGTTCCGTGCCCCGCCCGGTAAGGCGCGGCATCGTATATTTCAGTTGTGCTAATTCAACCTGCAATTTGCCGGCACTGCTTTTGGCATGAAGAGCAAAGATATCCAAAATAAGCATGCTCCGGTCAATAACACGCACATCCTCCAGTGCATTTTCAATGTTTCGAATCTGCATCGGGCTGAGCTCACAATCAAAAATAGCCATGTGGATATCATTATTTTTACACAGATCATTCAGCTCTTTCAGTTTTCCGCTGCCAATATACGTCGCTCCCGTAATGCTGTCTTTGTTCTGAATTAATTTTGCAAAACATTCACCGCCCGCAGTTTGAAGCAAACGCTCCAGTTCCTCTAAGGAGGCTTCAAAATCGGAATCGGAAACACCAAGATTTACACTTACTAAAACCGCAAGCGGATGCCCTTCTGCCTTTAATTCTTCAATCATACTGTCTCTCTCTTTCGTTCAAAAAAGAAAAGTGAGAAATTCACTATTTTGGACTAAGAAGCCAAAACACGCAAATCTCTCACATAACGTCGTAGAAAAATTATTTATCTTTTCCCATTTCAAGACGCTTTTTAAATTTATCAACACGTCCGCCGACATCAACAAATTTCTGTTTGCCGGTGAAGAACGGGTGACATTTTGAGCAAATTTCAACACGCATATCGCCTTTGGTTGATCTTGTTTTGATCTCCGCACCGCATGCGCATTTCAGCGTTGCTTCTTTATATTCGGGGTGGATTCCTTCCTTCATTTGTTAACACCTCTTTTGCATACTAATTTACAATACATTCAATTATATCATGTCATATTCGAATTTGCAAGTGTTTTTTCACATTTTAAAAACAAATCAATGAAAAAACTTATAAATGTCGTTTCATGGAAGCAATTGCACCCTTTTCAAGCCGGGAAACCTGTGCCTGCGATATGCCGATTTCAGAAGCGATCTCCATTTGTGTCTTTCCCTCAAAAAACCGCATACGAATAATATCTCTCTCCCGATTGCTGAGTTTTTGAATGGATTCATTCAATGCAATATCCTCCAGCCACTCCTCATCGCTGCAGTTTTCATCGCGGATCTGATCCATCACACAAATAGGATCTCCGCCCTCATTGAATACCGGCTCATAAAGAGATACCGGCTCGACAATCGCTTCTAAAGCTGCAGCCACGCTGTCCTCCCGTTCACCAATTTCAGAAGCAATTTCCGAAAGAGTAGCCTCACGCTGACACTTTTTGGAGATTTCTTCTTTTGCGCTCAGGGAACGATACGCCAGGTCTCGCACCCCGCGGCTGACACGAATCATATTATTGTCCCGCAAATACCGCCTGATCTCTCCGATGATCATCGGAACCGCATACGTTGAAAACTTAACTCCGACCTCTGTATTAAAATTGTCTACCGCTTTTATAAGCCCGATACAACCAACCTGAAACAAATCATCCATATTCTCTTTTCGGCCGGAAAAGCGCTGTACAATGCTGAGAACCAAGCGCAGATTTCCGTCTATCAGCTCTTGTCTGGCTTGAGCATCTCCCTCTTGCATGCGCTTGAGCAGTTCCTTTTTTTCTTTTCCGCTTAAAGTTTTCAGTTTCGCTGTATTCACACCGCATATTTCCACTTTATTAAAATAATTCACAGAAAGTACCATCCGTTTCATCATTTTAATAAAATTATGCTGTATTTTCTCCTTGCTTATGCAGTGTCTCGGGCATTCCAATTTTTGGCTGATTTTAACTTTTTCTATTGGCAGTTCGGCATCGATTTTGTTTGCGAAAAGCAAAATATGCCGGGATATATAATCCCGGCATATGACAAATCAAATTATCTTCAGCTTTAGTCATCGGAAAGAGCGCGATTCTCTTTGGCATTCATAAGCATTAATTTAATTCGGTTTTCCTGATTGACCTCTGTAGCACTGGCATCATAGTCAATTGCTACAATATTGATATTCGGATTGCGTTCTTTCAGCTTTTTCATCATTCCCTTGCCGCAAATATGATTCGGCAAACATCCAAACGGTTGCGTGCACACGATATTTTCAACACCGGATTCCGATAACTCTAACATTTCCGCCGTTAAAAGCCATCCCTCTCCCATTTTTACACCGATATTAATATAGTCCTGTATCAGCGATACCGTATGATCAAAGGGAGTCGGCGGCATAAAGCTACCCTCTCGACGCATCAGGTCAATGATATCTTTTTGTTTCTTCAGCAAGAAACGATACGCCGTTCGATAAAGCGGATAGAGGAGCTTATGCATACCGTAAAGTTTCCTGTCCATCAAAGAATTGTAACAGCAATACAAGCAAAAATCGAGCAGTCCGGGCATACAAACCTCGGCTCCTTCATTGACTAAAAGCTGCTCTAAGTGATTGTTTCCAAGCGGCGAATATTTAACAAAGATTTCCCCTACTACGCCGACACGTATTTTGTTTTTTTCTGTTTTCGGCAGCTCGCTAAAGTCTTTTATGATTGTTTGATAATTTTTTTGTACTTTACGATAAGAAATGCGCTTTGCTTGCTTCATCTGATCCGTCAGAACTTCTGTCCAATGCGCGGCAAGTCTCTCCGCCGCACCGGGCTCCGTCTCATACGGTTTTGTTTGATTCACTAAGGACATCAGCAAATCCGCATATAAAACAGCATACATCATTTGGTGCAACATGGGAACAGTCAGCTGAAAGCCGGGATGTTTTTCCAGTCCCGCCAAACCGAAAGCAATCACCGGAACATAAGGAAAGCCGGCTTTAATTAGTGCCTTGCGCAAAAGACTGATATAGTTGGATGCACGACATCCGCCGCCTGTTTGAAACAGTATAAGCGCCGTTTTATGCGGATCATAAACGCCGCTTTGCAGTGCATCAATAAACTGGCCGATTACACAAATCGCCGGGTAACATGCGTCATTGTGCACATATTTTAATCCTGTATCGATAATCCGGCGACCGGAGCTCTCCAAAAGCTCTGCACGATACCCGTGATTTTTCAATACACGACCGATCAACTTAAAGTGCATCGGCAGCATATTCGGCATCAGAATCGTATAATCTTTTCGCATTTCTTTGTCAAAAGCGATATAAGTATTGTGCATTGGGCTCTCCCTCCTTTCAGTGAACGCTTATGTACTCGGGATGTAATTTTACAGCCGTATCTTGTTTTTTCTGTAACTCCGAGCTTTCGTTTAAAGCTCCGATCAAACTGCGCAAGCGAATTTTAACGGCTCCGAGATTCGTAATTTCATCGATTTTAAGTTGCGTATAAAACTTTCCGGCGCTTTCTAAAATTCTGCGGACTTCGTCTGTTGTAATGGCATCAACACCGCAACCGAACGATACCAGCTGTACGAGTTCCACATCGGGATTTTCCGCCGCGAACTTAGCCGCGCGATACAAACGGGAATGATATGTCCATTGGTTTAATACATTCAAAGGATCATTTACGGTTTGATCGCAGACGCTGTCTTCACTGACCACCACAAATCCCAATAGATTGGCAAGCTTATCAATGCCGTGATTGATTTCCGGATCGCAATGATACGGACGCCCTGCCAAAATCATAACACGGCGGTGTTCTTTTTTCGCATATTCCAGTGCTTCCCGTCCCTTTTGACGGACACTGTCCATGTAAATACGATAGGAACGAAACGCCTCTTGTACCGCCAAATGCACCTGTCGGCGCCGGATCCCGGAAAAACGACAGGAAAAATAAGCATATAACTCCCGCTCCAATTCTTTCTCGTTATTGATATTTACATAAGGATGCAAAAGCGGAATGTTTTTCAAAGAATCCATATTGCCGACTAATGTTTCGCCGTAATAGGCTACCACCGGACAGTTATAGCAATTATCCGAGTCTCTCTCATCCATATTGTAGGTCAGTCCGGGATAAAAAACAGCATCTACCCCGCGGCTTAAGAGCTCCTCAATGTGACCGTGCATAATTTTTGCGGGATAACACACCGTGTCGGACGGAATGGAGAAATGCCCTTTTTCATATGTGGATTTATCCGAAAGCCCAGAAACCTCTACACCGAAGCCGAGCGCATCAAAAAAAGCATACCAAAACGGCAACAATTCATACATTCCAAGCGCAAGCGGCAGTCCGATCGTTTCAGGACGCTTGCGCGTTCCGCGTAAAGACGTAAGCAATTTCTGTTTATAGCCATAAAGATTCGGAAGCTCTTTATAATCGGAATGCAAACCGGTCATTCGCTCGCATTGATTTCCCGATACAAATTGCTTTTTACCCGAAAATGTATTCACTGTTAAGTGGCAATGGTTAGTGCAGCCCTTGCATGTCAATGATTTGGACTGATGGGCAAAATGTGAAAGATCTTCCTCGGAAATCAGCGTTGAATTTTCGGTGCGCATCGCGTATAATGCGGCGCCGTAAGCACCCATTAATCCTGCAATAGCAGGCCGCACAACATTTTGGCCCAGCTCCAGTTCCAATGCGCGCAAAACAGCATCGTTATAGAAGGTACCGCCCTGCACAACGATATTCGGATCCAGGTCCTCTGCGCTCCCGGCGCGAATCACCTTATAAATCGCATTCTTCACCACACTGATGGAAAGCCCGGCCGAAATATCCTCCACCGTCGCTCCCTCACGCTGAGATTGCTTGACAGAAGAATTCATAAACACCGTACAGCGGCTTCCAAGGTCCACCGGTTGCTTTGCAAACAGTCCGAGCCTTGCAAAATCTTCAATCGAATATCCCATTGATTTCGCAAAGGTTTCAATAAATGAGCCGCAGCCGGAGGAGCAGGCCTCATTCAGCAAAATACTGTCAATCGTATTATTTTTAATTTTAAAGCATTTTATATCCTGTCCGCCGATATCCAAGATGAATCCGACATTCGGCTTAAAATGGCGGGCGGCGGTATAATGGGCTATCGTTTCCACTACACCGAAATCTACATTAAAAGCATTTTTGATCAGATCTTCTCCGTATCCGGTAACAGCGCTTCCCGCAATACAAATTCTGTCACTGCATTTTTGATAAATCTCTTTTAATTGACCGCAGACAATTTCGAGCGGATTGCCCTTATTTGATCCGTAAAAAGAATATAATATATCCTTATCCTCGGAAATTAAAACGAGCTTTGTTGTTGTGCTGCCGCAATCAATTCCAAGATACGCATTTCCGCAATATTCGTCAATATCCGCATGCGGCACGGAAGATGCGCTATGCCGCTCGCAAAAGCACTCATATTCAGCGCTGTCCGAAAACAAGGGCTGTAAGCGATGAGACAGGCCGTCTGCTGCCTGTGCCGAGCGCAATTTGCTCAAAAAATCATTGATATTTCCCTGCCACCCTTGCGATTTCGCATACAGAGCAGCTCCATGGGAAACCGAATAGCGGGCATATTCCGGGAATATAGCATTTTCATCACTTAATTGCAGACCCTTTTTAAAGCTTTGCTGCAAACCTTTGCAATAATACAGCGGTCCACCCAAAAATATCACATTCCCGCCTATTTTTCTTCCTTGTGCCAGTCCGACAATGGTCTGGCTCACTACTGCCTGATAAATGCTGGCCGCAACATCGGGGAGTTTCGCCCCTTGATTAATTAATGCTTGAATATCGGTTTTGGCAAACACACCGCAACGAGAAGCAATCGGGTAAGTCTTTGTACTCTTAAGACTCATTTCGTCCATCTCATCCGCGCTCATATTTAACAGTACAGCCATTTGGTCAATAAAAGCGCCGGTACCGCCTGCACAGGCGCCGTTCATACGTTCGTCCAGCACCCCATCCAGAAAAATAATTTTTGCATCCTCACCGCCGAGTTCTATTACCACATTGGCTTCCGGAGTTAAAGAGCGCACTGCCTTTTCTGTCGCAAACACCTCTTGTATAAAAGGAATTCCCGACGCTTTGGCAAGGCCCATGCCGGCACTTCCGGAAATAGCGACTGAAAATGTTTCGCTCCCGACTAAGCTTCGTATCTGTTCCGCAAGCTCTATAACCTTTTCGCGCACTTTGGAAAAATGGCGTTCATATTTTTCAAAAATAACACGGTCTCCCCGCATTAATACAATTTTAGCCGTTGTGGAGCCGATATCCATCCCCACGCAAAAACCATTGAACTTTGACATTTTTTCTATGACCTCTTATTCTGGAAACCAAACCCAATATGTAAAATTTTGAGTCAATTTTGATTGAAATATTGCAACATTTCCTGAGTAATACGCACATATGCAACCGCATCTTTTTCGTTTAAGGCAGAAAACGAAGACGCAATCTTCAAAAGCAATTGTTCGTGCTTTTGAAGAATTATCGCTCTGCCGATTTCGGTAATGCGCACCATAACGCAACGGCCGTCCGCATTATCACGGCAACGCGTCACCCAGTTTTTTTTGACCAGTGAATTTAAAACAGCAGTCATCCGAGGCGCGCTCACCTCAAGATTCCGGCACAATTCACTCATTTTTACCCCGGTCGGCTGATGATATAAATAATTCAGAATACTCATCTCTCCGCAATTGAGACTAATCAATTGTTTTTGATAGGAGGTGTGCATAAATTTTGACATGACATTCAGAAATTCATCAGCCAGTTCATGATAATTCACACTGAATTCTCTCCTTTTATAAATGCAGAGCAAAAATATTTAACACTGTTACATTATAGGACATTTTCTGCTTTTATTCAACATAAATAACAGAATATTTACATTTTTATTTCTGTTACGTGCTGCGCAGCCTATATTTTTATACCGCAAACAAAATAAAGTATTTTGCTTTCATGCGGACTACAAGCATTTACAGCAAAGAGATTATCCGGATTAATATATTGAAGTTCCGCTCAAAATATGATATAATTCAAACAATGAATCGGATTTTGTCGATGAGAAGGATTCTCACAAAACGAAGATTCGCTATCCACACGGAAAGGAATACCCTATTTTGTATTACAGTATGGGGGTTTCAGAATAAACATGAAATCCAAAGAATCGCATGCAACCAGTCGAAAAACGGCCGCACCGGCGGTTGAACGCATTTATGCAGACCCTTCCTTGGGACTGAGCGCCGAAGCTGTTCGTATTCGCACCGAAAACGGACTAAATAATGAAGCAGTAAAATCGGCTTCAAAAACAATACGGCAAATTATTTTCGGCAATATTTTCACTTATTTTAATCTGATTTTTTTTGCACTGGCAACCGCGCTGATTTTGGTCGGTTCCTTTCAAGAGCTCAAATTCTTATTTGTAGTTATCGTAAATACCATTATCGGAATCGTGCAGGAAATCGACGCAAAGAAAACGCTTGACAAACTGAATCTCATGTCAGAACCGCAAGCCTGTGTTGTGAGAGACGGGCAAAAATACTATATCAGCACAGAAAAACTGGTCCTTGACGACATTGTAATCTTCTCGGCAGGAAATCAAATCTGTGCCGATGCGGTTGTATTAAACGGTGAAGTTCAGGTCAACGAATCTCTGATCACCGGTGAATCGGATGAAATCATAAAAAAAAGCGGCGACCGTTTGCTTTCGGGAAGTTATGTCGTTTCGGGGAACTGTCGCGCACGCTTAGAACGGGTTGGAAAAAATTCATTTGTTTCCCAATTAACCGTCAATGCCAAAAAATTCAAGAAAAAAGAACGTTCCGGAATGATGCGTTCTCTGACGCTGCTCGTAAAAATCATCGGCATCATTATCATTCCGATGGGAATTGCATTGTTCTGGCGTCAACATACCTACTTGGGCCTTTCTGTAAAAGCCAGTGTAGAAAAAACTACCGGAGCTTTGATCGGCATGATCCCGGAGGGCTTGTATCTCTTAGCCAACGTCCGTTTAGCCGTCAGCGTAATTTTGCTTGCAAAAAAGAAGACGTTAGTGCATGATCTGAAATGCATTGAATCCTTGGCAAGAGTCGACACTTTATGCGTGGATAAAACCGGAACCATCACTGAAACTTCTATGAAAGTAAACGATATTATACCGCTGAATCACAATTTGGCCGACAAACAAAAGCTTCAAGCCATTCTTTGCGATTTTGTCGGCAATATGCCCTCTGACAACGCAACCATGCAAAGCTTAAAATCTTATTTTACATCCCCACCTTTACGGCGTGCCCGCGGAATTATCCCCTTTTCATCGGTTACAAAATCCAGCGCGGTTTTGTTTGGCGGCGCTGAAAACTATGTTTTGGGTGCACCGGAATTTCTTTTAAAAGACTCTTATTACAGCTATCAACCCGTGATTGAAAAATACTCCTCGCAAGGAAATCGCGTGTTGCTTCTTGCTTCTGCAGCTTACTGCAATTCCAGCTCTTACAGTGGAGTAACCGCTCTGGGGCTGGTGCTGCTCTCCAACAAAATCCGAGACGATGCCAAAGCAACTTTTTCTTATTTTATTGATCAAGGCGTTGATATTAAGGTTATTTCCGGCGACAATCCTTTCACAGTGGCCTCCGCTGCAAAAGAGGCCGGGATTCCAAATGCAGATCGGGCGGTTGATCTTTCCACGATCAAAGATGAAGCTGTTCTTTCCGAAGCTGCCCTGAAATATACCGTGTTCGGACGAGTCACTCCGGAGCAAAAGCAAAAACTGGTCAAAGCCATGAAGCAATCGGGCCGTACCGTGGCAATGACCGGTGACGGCGTCAATGATGTATTGGCGCTGAAAGAAGCGGATTGCAGTGTGGCCATGGCATCCGGCAGCGAAATTGCCTGCCAGGTTTCGGATCTTGTCCTTTTGGATTCTAAATTTTCCGCAATGCCGGCCGTTGTGGCGGAAGGACGGCAGGTTATTAATAATATTGAAAGATCGGCCAGTCTGTTTTTGATTAAGAATATTTTCTCTTTTGTCCTATCCATCATTTCGATATTTGCACTGTTTGCATACCCGCTCAATTCTTCTCAGCTGACTTTGATCAGCACATTAACAATCGGTATTCCCGCCTTTTTCCTTACACTGGAGCGCAGCGACGGAATTGTAAAGGGGCGTTTCCTGTCCAATGTGTTATTCCGCGCTCTTCCGGCGGCACTGACCAATTTAATCATTATCGGCGGCGTTCTTTGCTTTGAAAAGGCTTTTGATATTCCAAATGAAATTATTTCCACCGTTTCGGCTTTATTAATGACTCTCGTCGGATTTATGGTTATTTTCAGGATGTGCAAGCCCTTTAATTATAGGCGTGTCCTCCTTCTTTGTGGATTATTTATTTCGTTTGCACTGGCGATCTCGATTGCACCGGGATTCTTTGCTTTAGTCGAACTGAATTTAGGCGGATTCTTAATTTTAGTTGTTTTCGCTGTTATGATTCCTACGATGCTTTCGGCGATTACCCGGGGGCTCAATTTCCTATCGGAAAAAATTCATATTTTAGCCGGCAAATTCAGAAAAAAATATAAAAGTACAGACTCAAAAAAAACAAAGCACATAGCTTGATTTATTGTATTCGGTCTATATTTGTTATAGTACCGATTTATGGATTTCACCCTTCTTGAAAATACACTTTCTATGACGCTGTGGGACAATAGTCCGTCAGCGTCAATTTTTTATTTTAAAGCAGAAATAATAAAAGAAGCGAAACCTCAAAATGAGGTCTCGCTTCTTTTGCATCATTCACGAATTAAAGTCCGCGTTTTACATAATGGGTATGAAGAATTTCATGAGCCTTATGGCTTCCGGGTGTTTCGAAGAATTCGTCATAAAGCCTCTTCACCGCGCTGTTTTCATGAGATTTTCTGACATCACAGTCAATATCATCCTGATACAGAACAGCCGCACGCTTTGCACGAAGATCCACGTTGTTGCGAACGCTTGCAGGCTGTGTCGGCTGACCGCCGCCGTTAACGCATCCGCCCGGGCATGCCATCACTTCAATAAACTGAACATTCTCTTCCCCGTTTTGAACACGAGTTAACAGTTCTTTTGCATTTGCTGTACCGCTGCAAACTGCTACTTTTAATTCCAAATCACCAAGTTTATAGGTTGCACGCTTAATGCCCTCAGTGCCGCGTACTTCTACAAAATCAAGCTTCTTCAGAGGCTTATTAAGAATAACTTCTGCAGCCGTTCTGAGCGCCGCTTCCATAACACCGCCGGTCGCACCGAAAATAGCACCTGCACCGGATCCGAAATCAAACGGCTGATCAAATTTCTCATCAGCAAGATTTTTAAAATCGATTCCGGCCTTGCTGATAAGACGGCCCAATTCACGGGTGGTAATCGCAATATCCACATCCGGAACTCCGGCAGCATTCTGACCGTCTCTTTGTACTTCAAATTTCTTTGCGGTACAAGGAATTGCTGAAACAAACACGATGTTTTTGGGATCCAGACCCATTTTCTGTGCATAATACGTTTTATATAAAGCACCAAACATCTGTTGAGGTGATTTACAGGTGGAAAGGTTCTCGGTCATTTCAGGGAAATAATGCTCGCAGAACTTAATCCATCCGGGAGAGCAAGAAGTAATCATCGGCAATTTTCCGCCGTTTTGAATGCGCTCAATCAACTCATGCGCTTCTTCCATAATGGTTAAATCCGCAGTCAGGTTCATATCGTATACACCGTCAAAGCCCAATGCTTTCAGTGCAGCTACCATTTTGCCTTCTACATCGGTTCCCACTTCATATCCAAAGCACTCGCCCAGTGTTGCTCGTACGGAAGGTGCTGTACAAATTGCTACATGCTTCTCCGGATCTGCAATTGCATCGAGGACTTTCTGGGTATCGTCTCTTTCATACAGAGCGCCGACAGGACATGCTACAATACATTGTCCGCAGTTAATGCACGAGGTGTTTGCAAGAGTAGTCTCAAAAGCACATCCGATATGCGTATCAAAACCACGATCGTTTGTACCGATAACACCGACTCCCTGCTGTTTTTGACATGCAGCAACACAGCGGCGGCAAAGAATACATTTATTATTGTCACGAACAATCGAGGTAGAGGATGTATCCAAAGGATACTCGTTCACAGTGCCGCTGAAATGCGTGGAATCCACTCCGTAATCGCGGCACAGTTTCTGCAGCTCACAATCAGTGCTTCTGATACATGACAGACATTTTTTATCGTGGTTTGAAAGAATGAGTTCCAAATTCATTTTGCGAACAGATTGAATTTTCGGAGTGTTTGTAAACACTTCCATTCCTTCGTTAACCGGATATACGCAGGATGTAACAAGTCCTCTTGCGCCTTTTACCTCAACTAAGCACATTCTGCATGCGCCGATTTCATTGATATCTTTTAAATAGCACAATGTAGGAATATCGATATTTGCCATTTTTGCGGCTTCCAGTACAGTAATTCCAGCAGGAACTGTGTAATCTTTGCCGTTAATTTTGATATTTACTGTATCCATGATTCACAATTCTCCTTATTTATTTCTTCTCGATTGCGCCGAACTTACATTTTTCGATACAAGCACCGCACTTAATGCACTTCGCCGTATCAATTGTATGCGCAACCTTCACCTGTCCGTTGATTGCTCCGACAGGGCATACTCTTGCACATGCGGTACAGCCTTTACACTTATCGGCAATAATATGATAAGAGAGCAAATGCTTACATACTCCGGCAGGACATTTTTTGTCAACAACATGCGCAATATATTCATCACGGAAGAAACGCAAAGTAGAAAGAACCGGGTTCGGAGCAGTTTGTCCCAAAGCGCACAAAGATGCCGATTTAATAAAGTGGCAAAGTTCTTCTAAGCGGTCAATATCTTCCAGTTCTCCGTTTCCGGAAATGATCTTATCCAAAATCTCAAGCAAACGTTTTGTACCGATACGGCAAGGTGTACATTTACCGCAAGATTCATCGACTGTAAAGTCAAGGAAGAATCGAGCAATATCGACCATACAGGTGGTTTCATCCATAACAATCAAACCGCCTGAACCCATCATGGATCCTGCTGCAATCAGTGAATCAAAATCGATCGGTGTATCAATCAGTGATGCCGGGAGACATCCGCCGGAAGGACCACCGGTCTGCGCTGCTTTAAATTTCTTACCATGCGGGATGCCGCCGCCGATTTCTTCAACAACCTCACGAAGCGTCGTTCCCATCGGAACTTCTACAAGACCGGTATTAGTGATCTTTCCGCCCAGTGCAAATACTTTTGTACCGGTGGATTTTTCAGTACCCATCGAAGAGAACCATTCCGCACCGTGCAGAATAATTTGAGCAACATTGGCCAAAGTCTCAACATTGTTCAAAATGGTAGGACGTCCAAACAAGCCTTTGATTGCGGGGAACGGAGGTCTCGGACGAGGCTCACCGCGCTTACCTTCAATAGAAGTCATCAATGCAGTTTCTTCACCGCAAACAAATGCGCCGGCACCCAAACGAAGCTGAATATCAAAATTAAAGCCGGTTCCGAAAATATTCTCACCCAAAAATCCGTGCTCACGCGCCTGCTTTAAAGCAATCTCCAAACGGTGAATAGCAATCGGGTATTCTGCTCTGACATAGATGTAACCTTGGTCAGAACCAATTGCATATCCTGCAATTGCCATAGCCTCTAAAACAGCATGCGGATCTCCTTCCAATACGGAACGGTCCATAAATGCACCCGGGTCTCCCTCGTCGGCGTTACAGCAAACATATTTTTTGCCAGCGGGCTGTGCTGCTGCAAAGGACCATTTTCTTCCGGTGGGGAATCCGGCACCGCCACGACCGCGCAAACCGGAATCCAAAATGGTTTTAATGACATCTTCCGGCTTCATTTCAGTCAAGGCTTTTCCCAATGCACGGTAGCCGTCTCTTGCTATGTATTCATCAATCTGTTCAGGGTCAATCAGACCGCAGTTACGAAGGACAATTCTCTTTTGCTTTCTATAGAAGTTTGTATCATTCAGAGAAACATTTTTTCCCTCTTTAATCAGAGCTTCCGTAGCGGAATCATGATACTCAAGACGCTCAACTACTCTTCCTTTGAGCAAATGTTCTTCAACAATCTCCGGAACATCTTCTAACTTCACCATGCTGTAGAAAGTGCCATCCGGATAAACGATCATAATCGGGCCCAAAGCGCAAAGACCGAAGCAACCGGTTCCGACTACTTTTATTTCCTCACTCAGTCCCCGTGCAGCTACCTCTTTTTCAAGTGCTTCTCTGATTGCAACACTGCCGGAAGAGGTACATCCGGTACCGCCGCATACCAATACATGTGAACGTATCATATTTTTTATCTCCTAATCCTTACAGAGTGTATTCGGCAACTACCTTGCCGCCTTTGATGTGCTCATTGACAACTTTTGCTGCTTTTTCCGCAGTCATATTAACATAAGTTACTGCGTCTTTTCCATTTTCAAGGATCTGCACCATCGGAAGTTTGCCTTCCGTGCAGAGTTTTGCCGACTGAGTTACAACAGCTTTTTCAAACAAATTATCTTTTTCCAATTCTTTTGCCAATGCAACCAGAACCTCACGGGCGCCGGCATCGATGCCCGCCGTGCCCATGCCGACAACAATTTTAAAATCAAAATTGCCTTCTCTCATAGCCACTTGGTCTCTTGCCTTTTCTTTCATAACAGCAAGTTCTGCCAAACTTTTCATATCTGAGAACCTCCAAAAATTTGATATTCTTTATTTAAATATTGTTCGATATACTCAATTATTTTATACTGCCTTTCCGCACACCGAAGAGGTAATTTTAAAATATCTTGACTGCAAAGTGAAATCCTTTGTTCACCCCGAACATGGCAAAAAGAAATTTCCAAGTTCGGATTCAGATAAAACAGCACCGCAATACTGCGCGCAATTTCACCGAGCTTCGGACAATTCGGGCTGGATTTTTTAAAACTTGCCGTCACAACCGTGTCTCCGGGTTTGGAACAGATCGTCATTTCTCCATCGGACGCAGAAGATATTTTACGCAAATTAAAAAGTCCCTGCCCCGTAATTTCTTTGGTATCCGGATTCCCCGACATCTTTTCAGAAATTATCTTTTCGTCTATGCCGATTCCGTTATCCCGCACACAAAGACGATATTCAAAAGCACTTTCTTCTATGGTAACAGCGATACAATTTGCCGCCGCCTTGACGGAATTTTGTGCAATATCGAGTATAATCAGAGAAAAATCGCCGACATAAGCGGGATCAGTCCGCATATTTGGCTAAAATATCATCAACGTCTTCTTTTTTTACTTTGCCGTACACATCATCGCCGATGGTCATAACCGGAGCCAGACCGCATGCGCCGATACAACGTGTAGCCTCAAGAGAATATTTTCCGTCCTTAGAGGTATTGCCGGCCTCCAAGCCGAGAAGCAAAGAAATTCGATTCAGTACATCTGCCGCGCCTTTAACATAGCAAGCAGTTCCAAGACATACGGCAATAGCATGTTTCCCTTTGGGATTCAAAGAAAATTGCGCATAGAAAGATGCAATTCCGTAAATCTCTTCCAAAGAGACCCCGGTCTTATCAGAAATCATTTTCATGACTTCAACCGGCAGATAACCGTAAATGCCTTGCGCTTTTTGAAGAATCGGCATCATGGCACCTTTTGTGTCGCGCAGCTCTTCAATCACCTTGTAAAGCTCTTCTTCCTGTGCCTTGGTACCATGAAACTCTACCGTGGTAAGTTTCTTTTTCATTATTTGTTTTCCTCCACATATTAATCTAAAACTTATATAATTTAAATTTTATATGAAATAAAATATTATATAACAAATACAACAAATTCTTACAATTATTTATAAGAAAACATGCGTTTGACAAAAAAATAACAAGCCTTTTCGCGAATGATTCCTCGAAAGCCCTAAGTAATTATACTATAC
>CAKRMZ010000017.1 GCA_934365155.1 uncultured Eubacteriales bacterium
ATATAATATGGCTAATGAAAATTTATGGCAGACTTTATTCTGTTATTATTATAATTTTGTGAGGAAATAAAATGAAAAAGTTTTTGATTTTAATGTTGATGGTATTGATGTTGGTACCTGTTTTGGCTTCTTGTGGTAATCAGAAAAAAGACTGGGAATACATCAAAGACAAAGGGGAAATTGTTGTCGGCATTACGATTTATGATCCGATGAACTACTATGATGATAATAACAACCTGATCGGTTTGGACACTGAGTTTACCGAAGCCGTATGCGCAGAACTCGGTGTGAAGGCAAAGTTTCAGGTTATTGACTGGAAAATGAAAGAGTCTGAACTGAAGAGCCGTAAGATCGACTGCATTTGGAACGGTTTGACCGTTGACGATGAACGCAGAGAGAATATGGCATTTTCAAACTATTATATGGAAAACCGTCAGGTTGCTGTAATTCGCAAAGCAGACGCTGAAAAGTATTCTACCTTGGAATCACTGAAAGACTCCAGAACGGTTGCCGAAAATAGTTCTGCAGGTGAGAAGGCGATCAAAGCAGATGCAAATCTTTCTCAATCGAATTTCACGGCTGTTGCAAAGCAGACCAACGCTTTGCTTGAAATTAAATCCGGCACCGCCGATATTGCCGTTGTTGACGTTACGACAGCAGAAAGTGCTTTGAAAGAGGGCTCCTCTTATACTGATTTAATGATTCTCGATTTTGTTACCTTAGACAGCGAATACTATGCTGTTGGATTGCGCTTGGAGGATACTGAATTTCTTGCAAAATTGAATGCAGCGATGAAAGCTGTTTCCGACCGTGGAGATTTGAATCGAATTGCTGAGAAATATGGCCAGGCTGACCGTATTATAAAGCAATAATTTGAGGGGTTATTCAATTTAATTATGTCTTTTATCGACGTTACTCTCCAGCTTTGGGAGGGGTTTCAGACCACTTTATTAATATTTTTCGTTACCTTGATCTTGGCTTTACCTTTGGGTTTAATTATTGCTTTTGGCTCTATGTCGAAATTCCGACCCATCAAATGGTTGACGAAAACATTTGTCTGGATTATCCGCGGCACGCCGCTGATGCTTCAGTTAATGGTGGTTTTCTACGGAAGCAGTTGGATCTTTCATATTAATATCGGAAGAGTTACCGCTGTTTTGATTGGTTTTGTAATTAATTATGCAGCATATTTTTCCGAAATATACCGCGGCGGAATCGAAAGCATTTCACGGGGACAGTACGAGGCATGTCAGGTGCTTGGTATGACGAAAGCCGAAGCCTTTTTCAAGGTGGTGCTTATGCAGGTCGTGAAGCGCATTGTGCCGCCTATGAGCAACGAAATTATTACTTTGGTTAAGGATACCTCCTTAGCGCAGATTGTATCGGTTGCGGAGCTCTTTTTCCGGGCGGGAGAAATTGTCGGTGATAAATTTATTGTTTGGCCGCTTTTCTATATCGGTGTTTTCTATTTGCTGTTCTGCGGCGTGCTCACCGTTTTGTTCGGATACATCGAAAAGAAAATGAATTATTACAGAGGTTAATATGGCGATACTGAATGTAAAAGATTTGCATAAAAGCTTTGGCAAGACCGAGGTGCTGCGCGGAATCTCTTTCGGTATGAATCAGGGTGAGGTTTTGTCCATTATCGGCTCTTCCGGTAGCGGTAAAACAACATTGTTGCGCTGTATTAATTCGTTAGAGATGCCGGATCGGGGCAGTGTTTTTATTGACGGGCATAAGATTATCGGTTTTAGTGCCGATGAAACATATGATTCGGATGCGGTTGCTGCGGCAAAACTGTCTTTGGGCCTTGTATTCCAGTCTTTCAATTTGTTTCCGCAGTATAATGTTCTTGAAAATGTTTCCTTGGCATGCCGTTGCATTGCCAAACGCCGACCGGATTTCCGTGCCAACAAGAAGCAGATATTGGAAGAAATTGATTGCCGTGCCAGAGAATATATTCAAAAGGTTGGATTGAGTTCAAAAATAAAGAACTATCCTTGCGAGCTTTCGGGGGGACAGCAACAGCGTGTTGCCATTGCACGCGCTTTGGCTTTGTCACCGAAGATTTTATGCTTTGATGAGCCTACCAGTGCTTTGGATCCGGAGCTTACCGGGGAAGTGCTGAAGGTGATTAAGGAGTTAGCCAAAGATCGCATGACAATGATTATTGTGACGCATGAGATGATGTTTGCCAAGGAAGTTTCCGATCATATCATTTTCATGGATGAAGGCGTAATTGCCGATGAAGGCACACCGGAAGAGATTTTTGCTTCTTCCAATTCCCGTACCCGAGAATTCTTAGGTCATAGCGGATTGTGATTTATAAAATGTAAAAATAAAAAGACCGTGTCGGCAGTTTTTGGATTAATTGCTGACACGATCTTTATTTTTTGCGGATTTTGATATTGACAAATTTTAATGAGCATGGTATACTCTTAAATGTTGTTGCTACGGAGGCATAGCTCAGTTGGTTAGAGTACTTGCTTGACATGCAAGGGGTCGCAGATTCGAGTTCTGCTGTCTCCACCAGATGTTTTATGATAGAATAAAAGGCAGAGTTTTCGTGATGGATCACCCAAAACTCTGCCTTTATTCTTTATCAATGCTTTACTCTGCGACGCTTTTTTTGCTCCCGTAAGCGAATTCCGATATTTCCGCCCAATGCAGATAAAAGGATGCCGCATATGTATAAAATTAGAGTAACGGTAAAACGAAATGATTGATCGATATGGGGATCAAACATTGCCAGTGCGGAAATTAAAAGAACAAATTCAATCATTGCTCCCGAAATAATACCGCAGAGAACCCCTTTTTCCTTATTTCGAAATGCAGAAAAGATTCCACTTAAAAAAAGGCCGGTTAAGATGGAAAAATATCCGAGATAGGGGAGAATTTGATCGGGATTTTCTGTGTTTAGGCATACCAGTGCGGATAAAAGCAGCAAAACGATACTGACTAATATAGAAATTAAAGCACCTACTGCACAATGGCGTAACAGAGAAGGAAAAACACTTTCTGAAGGCGTATCATTTCGTCGGTTTGTTTTTCTTTGGTGGACAGACATGATCAGAACACTTCCTTTGCATCAATATAGCGGTTGTAAAACAATCCTGCTATCATTTTATTCACAAGTATTCTGAAATATGAAACGATTTATTTGAGAATGCGGCTATAAGAATATTTATTGTTTTTTTCGCTTAGAGCGTGCTTGGCGTAGCTCGTCCGGTGAAAAATGGTAGTGGTGTTTACAAAACATGCAAACGGTTTCAACCGGCTCTCCCTCTTTCAGAATTTCATCGAAATCCGTATCGCTCAGTGAACAGAGAGCGGTGATATAACGTTCGCGATCGCAATCACAGAGGTAATCAATATCATATCGGTCAAAAATATCAAAAGGAATGGATTCTAAAATCATTGACAAAATATCCGTTCCCGAAAATTTCTTCTCGATTAAAGCGGAAATGGAGCCTAACTTCTGAACATTTTCTTCAATTCGCGGAATCAGAGTTTCATCGGCTCCGGGCAATAATTGAAGCAAAAAGCCGCCGGATGCTTTAATGGTAATGTCCGGATTCACGCGCACTCCAAGGGCGCATACGGTGGGAATTTGTTCGCTTTGCGCAAAGTATGAGGTTACATCGTCGCCGATTTCTCCGCTGACAAGCGGAGTCATTCCGATATAAGGATCGTTCATCCCCAAATCTTTAATGACATAGAGTGTACCGTTTTGACCGACAGCCGCTCCAACATTCAGTTTTCCCTTGGAATTCGGCGGCAGTTCTATCTGAGGGTTTTCTAAATATCCTCTGACATTTCCTTTATAATCGCTGACGCAGATGATTTTTCCGACCGGTCCGTCTCCTTGAATCTGCAAGGTTAAGCTGTTATCCGGGTCCTTAAGTAAAGACCCCATTAAGGCCGCGGCGGTTAAAGAACGTCCCAAAACAGCCGAACAGGTTTTGGAAGTTTCATGAATTGCAGATGCATGCTGTACCAAAGAACTTGTATCTGAAAAAATCACACGCAGGCTGCCGTCTTTCGACATAGCGCGCATAATATAAGACTGTTGATGTTCCATTCGGTGAAAACTCCTTTGCTGTGGATATGTACGGTAATTGTAAAAATACAAACAATATTATAGCTGTTTTTATATTTTATGTCAAATTTTATACGAATGTTTCATTGCTTGTTAATATACCGTTAAAAAAATTTGGTTACAATAAACTCTGCAGTTACCGTGAAAAATATTCACGATGCTTTATGATGAGGTGATAGAGTGCTTAGCTTAAAGAATATAACAAAAGACTACCAAATGGGCGAGACCAAAGTAGAAGCTTTGCGGGGAATCAGTATTGATTTCCGGGAAAGTGAATTTGTTTCGATTTTAGGTCCGTCCGGTTGCGGAAAAACAACGTTGCTGAATATCATCGGGGGCTTGGATGTATACACAAGCGGCGATTTAAGCATTAACGGCGTTTCTACCAAAAAATATAAAGATCGCGATTGGGATACCTATCGAAATCATTCCATCGGATTTGTTTTTCAGAGCTATAATTTGATACCGCATCAAAGCGTTTTGCGCAATGTGGAATTGGCTCTTACGCTATCCGGCGTGTCGAAATCTGAACGCAAAAAACGCGCAAAAGAGGCTTTAGCCGCGGTAGGACTGGAATCGCAAATGGAAAAGCGCCCCAGCGAAATGTCGGGCGGACAAATGCAGCGGGTAGCGATTGCGCGTGCATTGGTGAATAATCCGGATATTATTTTAGCGGATGAGCCGACCGGCGCTTTGGATACCGAAACCAGCATACAGGTTATGAAGATTCTAAAAGAGGTTTCCAAGGATCGCTTGGTCATTATGGTTACTCACAATCCCGCCCTGGCACAGGAATACTCTACACGGGTGATCCGGATGTTAGATGGGGTGGTGGTGGATGACTCTCAACCGTTATCGGAAGAGGAAAAAGCCGAACTTTCACAAAAAACAGATATCGCCGATTTTGATAAAAGAAAAAAGACAAAAAAGCCGTCGATGTCGTTTGCGACGGCTTTCGGCCTTTCTTTGAAAAATCTTTTCACCAAAAAAGGACGTACGGCGCTGACTGCTTTTGCCGGCAGCATCGGAATTATCGGAATTGCCCTGATCTTTTCGGTGTCGAAAGGAACGACAAATTATATCCAAGATGTTCAAGAGGATACGCTTTCTTCCTATCCTTTGACATTGGAGGCACGGCATGTTGATCTCGGCTCTTTGTTGCAGAGTTTTATCGGTGCCACACAATCCAAAACCGAGCATGAAAATGATGCGATTTATCAAAAATCAGTGGTTTATAACTTGATTCATTCGATTAGCAATGTGGAAACAAAAAAGAATGATTTGAAATCTTTTAAAGAATATATTGAAGCAAAGAGAAATGATCCGTCGGAAGAAAATGAAATTCGGGATGCGATCAGCGGCATTCAGTATAGTTATGACCTTGATATGTTGGTATATACCAAAAATTCGGACGGTCAAGTGATACTTTCCGATACGACAAAATTGCTTCAGGAGCTTGTGGCCGAATATATGGGGCCGACTTTCAGTGCCATGATGTCATCATCGGATTCTTCTGCTTCTGCCATGTCCAATATGTTCGGTTCTTCCGCAAACAGTAATTTATGGCAGGAAATGCTTTGCGGAGATAACGGGGAGACCGTCAATCCTATTTTGAAAAAGCAGTATGATTTGATCTACGGCTCTTGGCCTTCCGAATACAATGAAGTTGTTTTGGTGCTGGACGAAAACAATGAACTGGATGACATGACCTTGTATGCCTTAGGTCTAAAATCGCATGAGGATGTTGTGGCAGCGATGAAGGCTGCTGTTAACGAGGAGGATTTTTCTCTGCCGTCACAAAGCTGGAACTACGAGGAAATCTGTAATATGGATTTCCGGGTTGTTCTGAACGCAGATTGCTTTGTATTGGATGAGGCAAGCGGTCTGTATACTGATTTGCGGGACACGGATGCGGGACTGAAATATCTATATGATAACGGTATTACGTTAAGGGTTTCGGGAATTATCCGCCCGAATCCGGATGCGGTTTCCACGATGCTTACCGGCTCTATTGCATATACATCGGAATTAACAAAGTTTGTTATTGAAAAAGCGTATAATTCTTCTGCGGTAATTGCACAAAAGCAAAATCCGTCAGCCGATATTTTCAGCGGCCTTCCGTTTAAAGAGACAGGTGATTTGGACATTGCACAAAAAGAGAAAAGATTCCGTGAGTATGTTGATGCGCTGACTCTGCAGGAAAAGGCGGATTGCTATATGCAGATTAAGAGCATCCCCTCGGAAGAATATATCCGTCAAATGGCGGATCAGATGCTGCAGAATATGTCGCGTCAGGATATGGAATCGGCAATACTTAGTGCACTCAGCCAGCAAATGGGAATGAGTGTCAACGAAATTAGTGCGTATATTTCATCGCTCAGTGACAGTGATCTTCAATCTATATTTTTGGAAAATTTAGCGCAAAAACTTCAGGATCAGTATGCCGAAGAAATTCAAAAGCAAATGCAGGCAATGTCATCCGCGCAGCTTGCAGATGCTTTAAGTTTGGAACTTTTAACTTATACTTCGGAGCAGTGCGCGGATTTCTACGACAAAATCATTGTATTTTCGGATTCGAGTTATGAAGAAAATCTGATCAAGCTCGGATGCCTTGATTTGAGTTCTCCGTCCGGTATTCATCTTTTTGCATCTACATTTGCCGGGAAGGATACCATTAAGGATGCAATTGCTTCGTACAACAATGAAGTGGACGATTTTTCAAAGATAGCCTATACGGACTACGTCGGATTAATGATGTCTTCCATTACGACAATCATTAACGCGATTACGTATGTCCTGATTGCATTTGTTGCCGTTTCTTTGATTGTTTCTTCCATTATGATAGGCGTTATAACATTAATTTCGGTCCAAGAACGCACAAAGGAAATCGGTATTCTGCGGGCAATCGGTGCGTCGAAAAGAGATGTCTCCAGCATGTTTAATGCCGAAACCGTTATTATCGGTTTTTGCTCAGGCCTTTTGGGTGTTGTCATCACAATGCTGTTATGCATTCCGATTAATGCGATTCTTTATTCGTTGACGAATATTAAAAATCTAAATGCTACGCTTCCGTTGCCTGCTGCGGCTGTTTTAATTTTGATTAGTACGGCGCTGACCTTGTTTTCCGGTTTGATTCCGTCCCGCAGTGCGGCCAAAAAAGATCCGGTTGTGGCGCTTCGAAGCGAGTAAGCGGTTGCCTTTTCTTGCCGAAAATTAAAATACGGGAATCCTCGGATTCCCGTATTTATTATATCTTTGGTTTGTTTTTTGGATTTTGCCAGGTTGGAATCAAATCCTTGATCGAATAGAAAATGATAGAGGTACAAATGATTCCGGCGGCAATTCCGGCGGCAATTTCCAAGGTTTCCAAGCCGTTTTGCGAGAAGGCCGGAAAATCTTTGGATATTCCGCTGCTCATTGTGTAATACAACGATTTTCCGGGGACTAAAGGAATCAGACAGGGAACTAAAAAAACAACAACCGGTGCCTTAAGCGCCCGCGCGCAAATTTCACAGAAAGCGGTGGCCGCGAAAGCGCCCAAAAAGTTAGCGATAAACTCGCTTTTGCTGATATGTAGAAACAAAAAATAAACTCCGCATGCGATGAATCCGCCCAAGGCGGCAAAGGGAAGCCGACTTTTTTCCAGCCGGAACAGAATGGCAAATCCGACAGTACCGATTACGGCAGTGAGTATACGAATCCAAACTTCCATGTTAAATTCCCCCCAAAATCAGACCGGAAATACCGAATCCGAATGCAATCATGACGGCGAGAAGCAATGCCTGCACCAGTTGCAGCATCCCTGCGATAATGTCACCGCACAGCAAGTCACGAAGCGCATTACCTACCGCTAATCCGGGAATTAAAAGCATAATTGTACCGATCATTATTTTGTCGGTGTTTACGCCGAATCCGATTTTTGTAAAAACAATGGCTAACATGCCGGCAATCAGCGATTTTATCAAAACATGGGACATAACGTTAAAGTAAGTAGGCTTAATGTAGTCGATAAACATTAATGCCATACCGATAATCGCAGCGACGAGGCCGTCCCGAATATTCCCGCCGAAAAACATGGCAAAGCCGCCGGCAGCAAACGCCGGACCGATCGGACGGATCCAAACAGGATAGGGCTGTATATTCTTGGTTGCGGCAATTTGGGCTTGTACTTCCTTGAGAGGAATTTGATTCATACAAATAACGCGTGAAATCTGGTTGAGTTTTTCAAGTCGGCACAGATTGTTGGAGGAGTGATACACACGGCGAATCTGAGAAGAGTATGTTCCGTCCGGCATTCGAACGGCCGCAACAATTAAGGACGTAATTGTAAAAACTTCAACGTGGCGTGCGCCGTAAGCACGGCATATGCGTTCAATCGTATCTTCGACACGATGAATTTCGCCGCCGCTTTTGAGCATATTCTCTCCGATATCCAGCGCGGTGCAAAGCAGCAAATCTGCATAATCCGTTGTTTTTTCATCATGGATATTTACCGGTTGTGAAACGGGTGCCTTTTTCAAAAACGAAAATGTATATTTCAATTTGTTTTACCGACTTCCTTAAAATAAGAAATAATTATCTACATTATAATGGGATTTATTTTTAATTTCAATAGTTTTCATCATTTTCGGGGGCAAAAGGAAAGAGAAATATAAAAAAATAAAAGGATTGTTGCGAAATGCATTGGTAACAATCCTTTTATTCCATATAAACTCTGTAATGCTGTTTCAAAAATTATTTCGCATCTTCTGCTTTTACATCAACATTGCGGACTGCGCTTTTCAGAATGCGAATACGAGTTTTATCCGCGCCGGTTTCTAACATCAGGGTTTCCTCTTTGATGCTGATAATTTTTCCGATAATACCGCCGATTGTTGTAATTTCATCGCCTACAGCGAGATTATCTCTCATGTCGGCTGCGGATTTTTCCTGCTTTTTGGACGGACGGTAAATAAAAAAGTAAAATACCAGTCCGAAAATAGCGATCATACCCAAAATTTGAATCAGTCCGGCAAATGTGTTGGTTTCCTGTGTGCCGTTTCCCGAAGCTTCCTCTAAAAAATGAAATAACATAAACAAAAATGCCTCCATTATAAGATTTGCTGTCAAATAAATGCTTTGTCAGCGAGGTTTGATTTGCGGAAAAACCGCTTAACTTTTATTTATTATATCAAATGTCCGTGCAAACTTCAATAAGCGAATTGTAAATAAATTCTCGATATCGGAAAAAACTTGACTTTTGTTTGGTTTGATATATAATTAAAGAAAGTATTCGTAATTTTTGAATGATGTATTTATTTGTTTTCGATGCATACTTGGAGGTTTATGAAACAGTTCCGCTCTCTTTTTCTGCTTATTTTGCTTTGCGTATTTTTGTGTTCGATTGCCGCGTGCCGGCAGTCACCGTCCTCTACGTCCGACAATCGGGTAAAAATTGTTACAACACTTTTTATTCATTATGATACTGCTCGTGCCGTTGCGGGAGATTATGCAGATATTACGCTGCTGTTGCCCCCCGGAACGGAAAGTCACGATTTTGATCCGACTCCCGGAAATGTAGTGGATATATGCAATGCAAATCTTTTTTTATACAGCGGAAGCTTTGAAACCTTCAGTGCTCGTGTGCTTGATCAGATTGATCCCGACCGTACTCTTGCCGTAGATATGTCGAAAGGGATTTCTTTGATCAGTCCGGATGATTCGGAGGCCGACCACGATCATGATGCGCATGAAGTCGATCAACATTATTGGACCAATCCCTTGAATGTCATTATCATGACCAATACGGTATGCGACGCGTTGATCCAAGCCGATCCGGAGCATGAAGAAGACTATCGCGCGAATGCGGCCTTGCATATTGCGGAATTACAGACCTTGGATCATGATTTTCGCTCCCTGCTTTCAAATTCAAGTTCCAAAAAATTGATTGTCGCCAGTCAGTTCCCGTTTTTGTATTTTTGCCGTGAATACGGATTGTCCTATCTTGCGGCTTACGATACTTGTGCGGAACACTCCGAACCCAGCGTGAAGCGTGTCACGCAAATGATTGATACTATAAGAGAAGAAAAAATACCTGCGGTTTATTATAAAGAGTTTGCTAACACCTCTTTGGCAAATGCGATTGCGGAGGGAAGCGGTGCAAAGATTTATCTTTTGCATTCTGCTCATAATGTGAGCGCAGAGGATTTTAAGAATGGGGTTACCTATATACAACTGATGCAACAAAATCTTAAGAATCTGGCGGAGGGATTTTGCCAATGAAAATTCTGACATGTCAGAACGTTAGTTTCGGTTATGAGAATAAGGCCGTTGTCCGAGATGTCAGCTTTGATATTGAAAGCGGAAATTTTCTGTCTATCCTCGGCGAAAACGGCACCGGAAAAAGCACTTTAATTAAAGGTATATTAGGCTTGCTGTCACCGAGCAACGGAAAAATCGAATATCATATTTCTCGCAATGAAATCGGATATCTTCCGCAACAGGTGCAGATTCGCAAAGGGTTTCCGGCTACGGTACGGGAAGTAATTATGTCGGGGCTTCTTTCCAAACAACGCTTTGGATGGGGAAAACAAAAAGAAAAAAGAGAGCAATGTGAAAAGGCCGCCGAATTATGCGGAGTGAAAGATTTGCTTTCGAGAGCTTATTGTGAACTTTCGGTAGGGCAGCAACAGCGTGTTTTGATTGCAAGAGCCATTGTCGCTGACTGCCGCCTTTTGATTTTAGACGAACCGATGGCCAGTTTGGATGCGAATTCAACAGAAGCACTTTATCAGATATTGTTTTCAATGTGTAAAGACGGTGTTGCAGTTATGCTGATTACACACGATATCAATGAAGCTTTGAAGTATTCCGATAAAATTTTGCATATGGATCATGTGATGCGCTTTTTCGGAACAACACAGGAATACATGCAATCAGAGATTTTTTCAATGTGGAGGGGCACATGCCTTTGATACAAACAATTCAGCAAATGTTTTCATATAATGCGATTTTAAATGCATTCATCGTCGGAATTTTGGTTTCCGTTTGTGCCGCGGTGTTAGGGGTCAGCTTGGTTTTAAGGCGATATTCCATGATCGGAGACGGACTTTCTCATGTGGGATACGGCGCGGTGGCGATTGCTTTGTGTTTTGGGGCTGCTCCTTTGAAAATCGCGATCCCGGTGGTATTGGTAGCCGCCTTTTTTCTGTTAAAGCTTACGGAAAACTCTAAAATAAACAGCGATTCTGCGATTGCTATGATTGCCAGCGCTTCATTGGCTGCGGGAATTGTTGTGAACCATTTTTCAAGCGCAAGCAGTGCCGACGCGCAAAGCTATTTATTCGGGTCTATTCTGCTTGTGACAAAGAGTGAGATGCATGCGGCAGTATGGATGCTGTCCGGTATTTTAATTCTTTATATATTGGTTTATCCGCAGATTTTTGCAATCACATTTGATGAGAATTATTATCATGCAACTGGCGGCAGAACCAAATGGATTCAGCTTTTGATTTCGGCGGCAACGGCCATAACAGTTGTTTTAGGGCTGAAAATTATGGGAGCGATGTTGATTTCCAGTTTGATTGTATTTCCTCCGTTGACCGCTATGCAAAATGCGAAAAGCTTTCGCGGAGTCGTATTGATTGCAGCCCTTGCTTCTTTTTGCGCTTTAATCGGCGGTCTGTTTTTCTCATATTTTTGGGATTGGCCCACCGGTGCAACCATTGTTTTGTTTCATCTGGCCTTGTTTTTGCTTTCTTATTTTGTATCCGTTATTCGCCGCGCTGTAAGAAAGCGCTGAGGCGGAATGCTTTTATGTATATGTTAGAAAAGAGTTTGTTATGATTTTGGATTATGAAGCATTAATGAAAGAGCAAAATATCTTTATCGGACGACCCGCCGATTGTGATTCGCGCTTGGAAAAAGAAGTCGCGGTTTATGATGTGTTGGATCGCTTGGGTATTGTTTATGCACGAATGGATCATGAGGCAATCGCTACGATTGAAGGATGCCGCTTGGTGGATAAAGCCCTCGGAATTACGATCTGTAAAAATTTATTTTTATGCGACCGAAAAAAGGAGAAGTTCTATCTCTTGATGATGCCGGGAACGAAGCGCTTTCATACCGGTGAGTTTTCACGGCAAATCGGTTCTTCACGCTTGAGCTTTGCACCGGAAGAGTATTTGCTGAAATATTTAAATGTGACTCCGGGCAGTGTAAGTGTAATGGGCTTTATGAATGACAGCGAAAACAAAGTTCAGCTTTGTATCGACCGTGATGTGATTGCAAATGAATATGTCGGATGCCATCCTTGCATTAATACAACGAGTTTGCGTTTGATGAGCCGGGATTTAATTGAAAAATTTCTCCCGTATGTTAAACATGACTATTTAACGGTTGATTTACCGAAGGAATAACTCAGTTCCAACAAAAAGATTCCTCCTACGGCAGTTTCTTTGATTCTGTCACAGGAGGAATTTTTATGCTGTTTGTTGTAAACCGAAACGGTTTGGTTTTATATAGCTGTTACGGATGATTGTATTTGATTATTTTTCCGAGATGGTTTCGGAAACGCTTTTTGCTAAGCCTGCTAAGTTTTGAATTTCAGAAGGAATTATAAGCTTGGTGGCTTTTCCGTCTGCCGCTTTTGCAAACGCGTCCAGCTTCTTGAGGGTAAGGTAGCCTTCCTCCGGTGCGGCCTCGTTAATGAGACGAATGGATTCGGCGTTGGCTTTTTGAATAGACAGGATTGCTTCGGCTTCGCCCTCTGCTTCCCGTATTTTAGCTTCTTTCACTGCCTCCGCACGGAGAATCGCTGCTTCTTTATCAGCTTGTGCCGCCAAAATCAAGCTTTCTTTTTGACCTTCGGCGACAAGTATCTGACTGGCCTTTTCACCCTCTGCACGGAGGATGGCCTCACGTCTTTGCCGTTCAGCTTTCATTTGCTTTTCCATGGCATCTTGAATTTCACTGGGGGGAATAATATTCTTCAGTTCTACACGGTTCACCTTGATACCCCAAGGATCGGTCGCCTCATCCAAAATAACACGAATTTTAGAGTTGATTGTATCGCGGGAGGTTAATGTATGGTCCAGTTCCATTTCACCAATGATGTTACGGAGAGTGGTTGCAGAAAGATTTTCAATGGCGGATACCGGGCGTTCCACACCGTATGTATACAATTTGGGATCGGTAATGGCATAAAATACAACCGTATCGATCTGCATGGTAACATTATCTTTGGTAATTACGGGCTGAGGGGGAAAATCGACAACCTGTTCCTTCAGGGAGACTTCTTTGGCAATGGTTTCAATCAACGGTATTTTAAAATGCAAACCGGTTTGCCAGGTGGTGTGATAAACTCCCAGACGCTGGATAACATAGGCTTTGGATTGCGGGACGATTTTAATGTTTGCGATGATGACCAAGGCCAAAAAGAGAACAAAAGCGATAATGAAATATTCCATATTAAAATAGAACCTCCTTAGTTATTTTTTTGTACAATTAATTTAACACCTTCGATCCGCCGGACTGTGACGGTTGTTCCGATCGGGATAATATCATCATTTTCACTGCGGGCAGTCCAAATGGTTCCGTCTACTTTTACAGCACCTTGTGCGGCAAGATTGTTAATTTCTTCAAAAACAATGCCGTTCTCTCCGATCACACGATCGGTGTTGGTCGGTTTCGGCTCTGCTTTAAACAGTTTTAATATGATTTTTCTGGTGAAAATGAGCAAAAGAAGGGAGGACACTAAAAAGACTGTCCATTGAATCCAATCGGGCGCTCTGAATGCGCTGGCGACAATCGCAAGGAGGGCGCCGACAGCAAACCAAATCGTTGTGAGCTGTGCAGTAAGCGCCTCAATTAAAACAAGAATAATAAAAACGATAATCCAAACATAAAGATTCATAAAAATCTTCCTTTCGGTGTCAAGACAATATTGATTTATTTTAGATTAAACAATACCGAATTGTTTTATAATAAATAAATCAAAAGCAAAATAACATCCTTTAGTTTATTATACGGGATATATGAAAGGATGTCAATAATTCAAGCGAGAAGCAGACGGAAGAATTTGACGATTTAACATAAAGTGGGCGGGGCGGAAGAAAAGTCATTTTAGTTAAGAAGTAGTTTTTCAAAACACACGGCAGACAGAAAATATAAAGTTCTGTTAGTAATAAAACCATATGTTTTGAAAAAATGGATGGCGTTAACATTCTGAAACTACTTGTGATGCTGGGGAAAACCTGCTATAATATTTTTATATATCTTCGGGATAGGTGATTTGTGTGCTTTGTCACTATCTAAAATAATACGTAAGAAGGACTTAAGCATGGCAAACGGGCGCCGGAGGAAGTCATTAGCGAATGGGAAAAATTTGGAGGAATGAAAATGAAGAAAGTCTTAAGTTTTTTGTTTGCAGTGTGCTTTGTAATGGCGCTTGTGCCGACGGTGGTATTTGCAGAAGAAACCGTAGCAACCGTGAAGGTGGGCGAGAACGTTGTTCAATATGCAAACTTTACAGATGCTTGGGAGGCTGCAAAAAGTGCCGATGGCGCAGTTCTTACCTTGCTGAAAGACTATACCCTTAGCGATGAGATTGATGTAACGGGCAACTTTTCACTCAACCTCAATGGGAAAAATCTGAATGGTACATGGATTAATGTCGGTAGTGTAACCCATGACTGGGACCCTGTCAACAATAAGCCGATTCAAACGTCGATTCCTGCCTATCTGACCATAGACGGTACCGGCAATTTAAACAGCCAGATATGTGCACGGGCCGGAAAGTTTACCGTGGAGAGCGGTACAATAAACAACAGGATTTATGTCTATAACACAGCTGAGGTACTTGTGAATGGCGGTCAGTTGACATCCAATTCCGTTTGCATTGATAGTTATGGAACGGTTACTGTGAATGGTGGAATGCTGAAGGCTCCGCGTTGTGTATACGTTATGGGTGGAACGGCGACTATTACGGCCGGTACTTTTATTTCCGACGGAAGTGATGGGGCAACTCTGTGCGACGGCATAAACAGCACCGGGAACGGTACACTCAATATCTGCGGCGGCACTTTCAAGCGTGTTGGCAGCAACTCTATTTTCGGCATTTGCAAAAATGTAAAAGTTTACGGAGGCGAATTCCCGGAGGGGATTTCTATTGAAAAATTTAATAACCCGGATGAACAGAGTACGCTGGAGGATATTTTGGCCGAAGGCTATGGATTCTACACGGTTTCGGACGAGAGCACGGATCCTTCCTATGTGGAACTGACCGATGACTGGCTCAGCATTTCCGGAAATGTTATTGTCAAGCATTATATTCACGCCGGCGGCACGGCTACCTGCAAAGACAAGGCTGTGTGCGACCTCTGCAAGAATGCTTACGGTGAACTGAATCCCGACAATCACGCAAATCTTATCCACATTGCTTCAAAGGAGGCGACTGTTGCCGAAGAGGGCAACATTGAGTATTGGTTCTGCGATGGATGCGGTAAGTATTTCAGCGATAAAGCCGGTGTAAAGAAAATCGAAAAAGCGGACACTGTAACAGCAAAATTGACTCCAAAGATGATTTCCGGAGACGGTGCAAAACTTACACAGGGCGAGAAGAAGGCTCTGTCTTTCACCTCTAATGCCGATTTTGCCGACTTTATTCGGGTAGAGCTTGATGCCAGCACTCTTGACGAAAAGAACTATATTCTAAAATCCGGTAGCACTATCGTCACGCTGAAGGAAGACTTCGTTAGCACTCTTTCTGTAGGTGAGCATACACTTGGTATCGTATCTCAAAGCGGTATAGCAACGGCGAAGTTCACTGTAAATGAAAAGCCTGCCGACAATCCAAGTGATACAGCAAATCAGAATCCGCAGACCAGCGATAACAGCAAGCTCTCTTTGTGGATTGTTTTGCTACCGATCAGCGGCGGCGCAGCCATCAGCACAACGATTGTTATCGGAAAGAAAAAATACAACAGTATGATATAAGAGTCATATAAAACGGGAGGACTTATGAAAATATGTGAAATACTTTCTAAGGTGGATCATACCTTGCTTTCGCCGGAGGCATCGTGGGATTCTGTTCGCCGGCTTTGTGATGAAGGAATTCTCTATCAAACGGCATCTGTTTGTATTCCGCCCGCTTTTGTAAAAGAGGCGAAAACGTATGTGGGGGATCGGCTTCCGATTTGTACGGTGATCGGTTTTCCGAACGGATATTCTACGCCGGAGGTTAAAGTTTTTGAAACAAAAGATGCAATTGCGAACGGTGCAGACGAAATTGACATGGTGATCCATATCGGTTCTCTGAAGGAAAAACGGTATGATGCGGTATTCAATGAGATTTGTGCCGTGAGGGAAGCTTGCGCCGGACATATTTTGAAGGTAATTATTGAAACCGCGCTCCTCAATCGAGAGGAAAAAATCAAAATGTGTGAAATTGTATCGGATTCCGGAGCGGATTATATTAAAACCTCGACCGGCTTTTCCAAAGGCGGGGCGACAAAAGAAGACATTATGCTGATGGCTGCGTCTTCGGCACCGCATCTTAAAATTAAAGCGGCAGGAGGTATCGCTTCCGTTGAGGATGCCGTGAGCTTTATCGAGCTTGGTGCCTCCCGTCTCGGCACCAGCCGCATCGTAAGTCTTGTAAAAAATATGAATCAAGGAGAGATTGATCATGACTTCCAATCAACTTTATCCGACAGCACATATTAATGCTACACCGTCTGATTTTGCCGATACGGTATTGATGCCGGGAGATCCCTTACGATCAAAATATATTGCCGAAACGTTTTTGTCCGAAGCAAAGCTTGTGAATAACGTTCGCGGTATACAGGGCTATACCGGTTTCTATCAGGGAAAACGGGTTTCGGTGATGGCGAGCGGAATGGGAATGCCGTCTATGGGGATATATTCATATGAACTGTATAACATATTCGGTGTGAAAAATATTATTCGAATCGGCTCTGCCGGAGCAATGAATGCAAAAATTCACATTCGGGATCTGGTGATTGCGATGGCGGCTTCTACAAACTCCAATTATGCGCATCAATATCATTTGCCCGGCACATTTGCACCGAGTTGTTCTTATCCTTTATTGCATGCATGTCTTGA
Organism: uncultured Eubacteriales bacterium; assembly: GCA_934365155.1. Taxonomy (GTDB): domain Bacteria; phylum Bacillota; class Clostridia; order Oscillospirales; family CAG-272; genus RGIG8399. Next base: position 17,201 of record CAKRMZ010000017.1, read on the forward strand.
GGCTGCAGATTCAATGAATCTTCACTGCCATGTCGGAAATGTTTTGTCATCGGATACTTTTTATAATGACGATGAAAAGTTGGACGAGGGCATGAGCAGTACCTTTGCGTGGAGTAAAATGGGAATTATGGCGGTGGAAATGGAAACGGCGGCTCTGTATATGAATGCAGCCCGTTACGGTAAGAATGCTTTGACGATTTGTACTATTTCCGACCATTTGATCACCGGTGAGAAGACCAGCGCAGAGGAACGTCAGAACTCTTTTGTTGAAATGATAAAATTAGCTTTGAATACGGCAATATCTTTAGACTGAGATTTATGTTTGGAGGGAAAACGGTGATGACGGATTTTGAACTGATGAATGCGGCAAGTAATGCACGTACCCGCTCTTATTCCCCCTATTCCGGCTATTCGGTGGGGGCGGCTCTTTTATGCGCGGATGGGACAGTCTATACCGGATGCAATATTGAAAATGTATCTTTTTCCCCCTCGGTATGTGCAGAACGGGTTGCTTTTTTTAAGGCGATAAGCGACGGCAAACGCGATTTTTTGAAAATTGCTTTAGTTGGCGGGAAAGAGAATGCGGATTCTTCTTGCTTTCCGTGCGGAGTATGCCGTCAGGTAATGATGGAGTTTTGTCAAGATCATTTTATCATTCTTGTGGGCACTCCGGAAAAATTCAAATCCTATTGTTTAACGGATATTCTTCCTCTTGCCTTTTCAAAAAATGAATTGCGGATTTCTCCACGCAATTCCTCCATCGATTGAGTTTTATTTTCCCTTAAGACCGATAAGATAAAAGGAGTAGGTACACATGAGAATATATGATTTAATTCACAAAAAAAGAGAGGGCGAGGCGCTCACAGAGGAAGAAATTGATTTTTTTGTGAATGGATATGTTAAAGAAGAAATTCCGGATTATCAGATATCTGCCCTGTTGATGGCAATTTATTTTAAGGGAATGAATGATGAAGAGCTCTTTTTCCTTACAAAGGCAATGGCTTTTTCGGGCGATCAATTGGATCTGTCGCAGTTTTCAAATCAGTCGGTCGATAAACACAGCACGGGAGGAGTCGGAGATAAAACTTCATTGATTGTAGGACCTATTGTCGCTTCTGTGGGGGCAAAGCTTGCGAAAATGTCGGGAAGAGGACTCGGACATACCGGAGGAACAATCGACAAACTGGAATCTATTCCGGGATATCGCAGCATGCTTAGCAAGGAAGATTTTTTAAAGCAGGTAGAACAAGTAGGGATTGCGATTGTCGGACAAAGCGGAAATTTGACACCGGCAGACAAAAAAATATATGCCTTAAGAGATGTGACGGATACCGTTGACAGCATTCCTTTGATTGCATCCAGCATTATGAGCAAAAAAATAGCGGCCGGAGCACATTCCATTGTGCTGGATATCAAAGTGGGAAGCGGCGCCTTTATGAAATCGGTGAAAAATGCCGAAATTTTGGCAAGCAAGATGGTAAACATCGGACATCGGTACGGACGCAAAATGGCGGCGATACTAACCAACATGGATGTGCCGCTCGGACATGCCGTCGGGAATTCCTTAGAGGTGATGGAGGCTGTGCGCGTGCTGCAAGGAAAATCGAGCGGGGACTTGCGTGATGTTTGCGTTGAAATCGCCGCACAGATGATTTCAACATCCCTAAATTATTCAGAGGCAGAGGCAAAGGTACGCGCCTTGGATGCGCTGAACAGCGGACGGGCTTTTGAAAAATTCAAGGAGTGGATTGCAGCGCAGGGCGGAAACGTCCAAAGTTTGTTGGACTTCTCGTTGCTTCCGCAGGCAATTTATTGTATGGATGTGAAAAGTACATCGGATGGATACATTCATTGCATGAATACAGAGCAAATCGGAATTGCCGCCATGATTTTAGGCGCAGGGCGTACATCCAAGGTAGATCCCATTGATTACGGTGCCGGCATTGAAATCTATAAAAAAACCGGAGATTATGTTCATGCAGGCGATACCTTGTGTACTGTGTTCTCCAATCGGAACAACCGGTTGCCCGAAGCGGCGGAAATATATCAAAAAGCCTTAAGAATTGAAACAGGCATTCCCCCAAAAGAAGCGTTAATTTTTTCTGTAATTCGTTGACGGAGGGTGAGAGAAATGAATCAAACACTGGTTATCGGAATTGCAGGAGGGTCCGGCAGCGGAAAAACCTCTGTTGCGAAGCTTTTAGCAACTTCTTTTCCGAAGGATGCAACAATTATTCGCCAAGATGATTATTATAAGTCTCAACGTGATTTAAGTGCCGAAGAGCGCATTTTACAAAATTATGATTGTCCGAGTGCTTTTGACACGGATTTGATGGTAGAGCAGATAGACGCTTTTATTCGCCGGGAGGAAATTGATGTTCCTATTTATGATTACACCGTGCATGATCGCAGTAAGAAAGTTCGGCACATTCACCCGACAAGGATATTAATCATAGAGGGAATTTTAGTTTTGGCGGAGGAACGTTTGCGCAGCTATATGGATATAAAGATTTTTATTGATACCGATGCCGATGTTCGCATATTGCGGCGGATTCGCAGAGATGTTAACAAACGTCGGCGTTCTATGGATTCGGTGATTGAGCAATACCTTACAACGGTTAAACCGATGCATGAGGCTTATGTAGAACCCAGTAAAAAATATGCAGACATTATTATCCCGGACGGATCGCATAATTCGGTAGCAATGGAAATGCTAAAAAATCGGCTTCAGCGTCATCTCGGTATAAAACAATGCAAACGGTCGAAGAAGCTTTAAGCCGCCTTTCTCGCTCCGCATTTCGCGCATGGTTTCATTTAAATGAATCTGAGCGCCGGGAGGTTAAAAGACGGGGTATGGAGACGATCCGCCTGCATGCCGAAGATTTTATAAAGAAACGTCTTGCACCGGCGGTTATTCCAAATGACGGGCATCAGACGCCCATGCGCGGCCATCCGGTTTTTGTTGCGCAACATGCCTGTGCCTGCTGTTGTCGTAAATGTCTTAAAAAATGGTACCGTGTACCGCAAGGGATTGCGTTAAATTCGGTGCAGCAACAAAAGATTGTAAACTTATTGATTGCTTGGATAGAGCATGAAATGCGGGAATCGTAATTTGATGGGGAAGGGTCGCTTCCATTGACAAAGCACGCGAAATATGATATTCTTAATCGCATAAATTGAAAAAACGGGGGTGCTGTGAATGCAAAATTTTATATATGACGTTAGTACGAAAATTTTGTTTGGAAACGGTCAAATCCAAAACCTCGGAGCCGAAATTCGGCGATTTTCGGAACGAATTTTAGTGGTTTTCGGCGGCGGAAGTGTAAAGACGAACGGCATCTATAACCAGGTTGTACATACTTTAAAAGATAATAAAATATTCTTTTCAGAACTTTGGGGAGTTGAACCGAATCCTAAAATCAGCTCGGTTCGTGAGGGCGTATCCCTTTGTCGAGAGCAGCATTTAGAGGGGGTGCTCGCAGTCGGCGGCGGCAGTTGTATTGACTGCGCGAAGATGATTGCGGCAAGTGTCGCATACGACGGTGATCCTTGGGATTTGGTAACGAAAAAGGCAGAATATAAAGAGATGTTGCCGATCTTTTCTGTTTTAACATTGGCGGCTACCGGTTCTGAAATGGATATTTATGCTGTGATTTCCAATCCGGATACCAAAGAAAAGCGCGGTACGAATCATCCCGGAATGCTTCCGCGTATTTCCGTTTTGGACCCGGAGTGTACATATTCCGTCCCGCGCAGTCAGACGGCCGCGGGAACGGCCGATATTATGTCTCATGCAATGGAGACATATTTCACTGTAGATGAATCTGCATATTTAAGTGATTCCATTTCAGAGGCAATTATCAAAACCTGCATTCGATATGGGCCGATTGCTTTGCAGGATCCGAAAAACTATGAGGCCAGAGCCAATTTGATGTGGGCATCTACACTGGCATTGAACGGAATTACTTTGGCAGGGAAACGCAAGGCTTGGTCTGTTCACGGAATAGAGCATATACTCAGTGCATATTATGACATTACACACGGAGTCGGACTTGCAATTTTGACACCTGCATGGATGGATTATGTGCTTAATGAAAAGACGCTCAGACGTTTTGTAAGATACGGAACCTGCGTTTTCGGAATTGATGCTACGCTTCGCGATTGGGATATCGCACGCGAATCCATTCGCCGCACACGCAATTTCTTCCGGTCAATGGGCCTTCCGGGATCTTTGGCAGAGTTGGGAATTGATGCGTCCAATATCGATGAAATGGCGGAACGCGCTTTTGGAAAAGACGGAATTCAAAATGCTTTTGTTCCGCTGTCGGTTTCGGATATTCGAAATATTTTGCTGAATTGTATGGGAGAATAATATGAAATTCGGATTTATAAAAGTCGGTGCTTTTACTCCGCAAGTGCATCTCGGAAATCCGATGCGCAATGCCGAAGAAATGATCAAAGCGGCAGAAAATGCGGCGAAAAACAAGGTAAAGCTTTTGGTTTTCCCGGAGCTTTCTTTAACAGGCTATACTTTGGGTGATCTGTTCTATCAGGATACACTGTTGGATGCTGCCGTTGACGCACTGAAAAAAATTCTTTGCGATACATCCGGACTTGATATGTTGATTTTTGTCGGCATGCCGCTACGGATTGACGGTCTTATCTATAATACCGCCGTAGCAATAAAAAACGGGAAAATATTGGGCGTTATTCCGAAAACATTTTTGCCTTCCTATAATGAGTTTTATGAAAAACGCCATTTTGCTGCGGCTCCTCAAGGGCTGTCCTCTGTAACTCTTTGCGGCTTTGATGTCCCTTTCGGGACGGATTTAATATTCAGAGCGCAGGGAATGCCGGGCTTTTCGGTTGCTGCTGAAATCTGTGAGGATGCGTGGTCTGCAGAGCCGCCGGCCACACGACATGCTTTGGCCGGTGCGACAATCATTGTGAACCTTTCTTGCAGCGATGAGACAATCGGAAAGGCAGAGTATCGGCGTCAATTGGTAAAAAGCAGTTCTGCGCGTTTGCTGTGTGGATACATTTATTGCGACAGCGGTTACGGCGAATCAACGCAGGATATGGTTTATGCAGGCCATAATTTAATTGCGGAAAACGGACGTATCTTGAATGAAAGTCCGCTTTTTTCCGACGGACTGCTTCTTTCTGAGATTGATGTCAGTTTTATGCTGTTTGAACGCTCTAAAATTTTTAATTACAATTTTTCCAAAACACCTCATACGGTCATTGAATTTGATACGGAGCAAATCGACACGCCTCTTTCACGGACATTTTCCCGATATCCGTTTGTGCCGGAAAATCAAAAAGAGCTTTCCGATCGTGCTGCTATGATTTTAAATATGCAGGCACAGGGACTGCGGCGTCGTATTGAGCATACACATGCAAAAAGCTTGGTGATCGGATTGTCAGGCGGTTTGGATTCCACACTTGCGCTGATTGTTGCTGCGAAAGCAATGGATTTGTGTCACAGGGAACATCAGGATATTATTGCCGTGACCATGCCGTGCTTCGGTACCACTTCACGAACGTATCAGAATGCGGTTCAGCTGGCTCGGGCTTATGGAGTTTCCTTGCGTGAAATTAATATCCGTGCGGCGGTATTGCAGCATTTTTCCGATATTGGACACGATTCTGAAAATTTGGACGTTACCTATGAAAATTCACAGGCACGGGAACGCACACAGATATTGATGGATATTGCAAACCAAAGCGGAGGTTTGGTTATCGGAACCGGAGATCTTTCCGAACTTGCTTTGGGATGGGCAACATATAATGGGGATCATATGTCTATGTACGGAGTGAATGCCGGTGTTCCGAAAACTCTGGTGAGACATTTGGTTGAATATACAGCCCATCATTCCGATGATGGGGTAAAATCGGTATTGCTCGATGTACTGGCAACGCCGGTGAGCCCGGAATTGTTGCCTGCACAAGACGGTGAAATTTCGCAAAAGACCGAAGATATTGTCGGGCCGTATGTTTTGCATGACTTTTTCCTTTATCAGTTAGTACGTCAGGGCTTTTCTCCCAAAAAGATTTTTATGCTGGCAAAATATGCATTTGAAAATCAGTTTGATGAAGAAACGATATACCATTGGTTATCCGTTTTTATTAAACGATTTTTTGCACAGCAGTTTAAACGTTCCTGCTTGCCGGACGGAGTAAAAATCGGTTCTGTTACGTTATCACCGCGCGGTGATTGGAGAATGCCGAGTGATGTTCAAAGTACGCTTTGGCTCAAAGAACTGGATGAACTGAAACATGATTTTGCAAGATAACGGAGTTTTCATATGAGCAATATTGAGATTTTGATTTTATCGGTCGGACTTGCGATGGATGCTTGTGCAGTATCCATTTGTAAAGGTCTTTCCGTGACGAAAGTGAAAATGAGATACGCACTTTGCGTCGGTTTATATTTTGGTATTTTTCAGGGAATTATGCCTATGATCGGCTATTTTTTGGGAAGTCGGTTTGAGGCATTGATTTCCGGGGTCGATCATTGGGTTGCCTTTGGACTGCTGTCAATTATCGGATTAAATATGGTGAAGGAATCTTTTGAGAATCCGGAGGAACTCAGCAGCTCCTTTTCGCCCCGGACGATGCTGCCTCTTGCAGTAGCGACCAGCATTGACGCTTTGGCGGTCGGCGTGTCGCTTGCTTTTTTGCAAGTTAACATTTGGGTGACGATTCTATGTATTGTAGCAACCACATTTATACTGTCTGTTGCAGGTATTTTTGTCGGGAATGTATTCGGTTCCAAATATAAATCCAAGGCAGAGATGGTAGGCGGTTTGGTTTTAATTGCGATGGGAATCAAAATCTTATTTGAGCATTTGGGACTTTGGGAGGATTTATTTTCTCTTTTTAAATAATGCAAAATATAAGCGGATTGCCCGGTGACGGTGCGATCCGCTTATATTATATTTACCTTTCAAGGCTCAGTGGACCAAATGTGAGAAGAAGGTCCACAACGAATATACAAGAAAACTTAGGCTGTATGCATAGAGGCTCTGAAAGAGCAATGCTCGGATGGTGCTCCGGGTTGATCCCAGTTCCTCATTTATGGCGGAAATAGCAGCGATGCAGGGCGGGCAGAGCAGGTTGAATATCAGAAAGGATACGGCAGCTGCCGGAGTGATAAAAACGGAAAGGGCGGATTGAAGCTCCGTCATAGAGGCACTTCCAAGCATTACGGCCAATGTCCCGACAATATTTTCCTTGGCCAAGAGTCCACAGAAGCAGGCTACCACGGCCTGCCAATTTCCGAATCCGAGCGGAACAAAAACAAAGCTGAAGCACTTACCAATGGAAGCCAAAATCGAATTTTGGGCATTTGTATGCATCAGATGGAAATCAAAGTTTGAGCCGAACCATATGATAATTGAGGACAAAACGATCAGTGAACCGGCTTTTTTTAGAAAAGCAAAAACCTTTTTGCTCGTAAAACGGAATGCATTCTTCAGTGAAGGAATCCGATAATCCGGTAATTCTAAAATAAATGCGTCTTTGTTTTCGTTTGTTTGCCGTTTTTTTAAAAACGGCAGTGCCAGCAGCACGGCGCTGAAGCCGAAGAAATAGACCAGCGGCACAAAAAAGGCCTGTTCTTTAAAAAATACCGTGGATATTAACAGAATAATCGGAAGCTTTGCGGAGCACGGAATAAAAGAAGCCGTGGTAATCGTTCGTTTCCGTTCATTTAAATCCTCAATGGTTCTTGTGGAAAAAACAGCACCGGCAGAACATCCGCAGCCTAAAATAAGGGGAATGAACGATTTGCCGGATAGACCGAGGCCGGAGAATAACCCATCGGTTACAAAGGCGATCCGTGCGATATATCCGCAGTCTTCCAAAATTTCCAGTGCAAAGAACAAAAGTGTCATTTGCGGCAAAAAGCCGATTACGGCTCGGAGTCCGGTGAATACCCCGTCAAAAAGTAAGGACGAGAGCAGGGGATGAATGTTATATCGGCCAAGGAGGGTCTGCATCCAGGGGATAACACCGTGATCCAGAAGTGTGTTTTGTAAAAGGGACGAACACATATTGCCGAGCTTGAAAACAATCCAGTAAAAAATCAGGGCGAATACCGCGATAAAAATCGGAATCGACAAATAGCGGTTGGTGACAACAGAATCCAAAAGATTGGTTCTTGCGGCACTTTTTTGAGGGCATACGCGGTGAATAAAGCTTTCAATATACCGATAACGCTCGGTCGGGTTGAAGTGGGGAGGACGGCTTTTTTTGCCGGTCTGCGGCGATTGCGAAAAAGCGTTCAAATATTGAACTAACTGGTCAAGTCCCGTTTTTCGGTAAGCCGATACGGCCAATATGTCGCAATTCAATTCTCGTTTTAAGATTTGTGTTTGAATGTCGACTCCTCTTTTTTTTGCAATATCACTCATGTTGAGTATTATCAGCATGGGAATGGGGTATTCGGCAAGCTCGGTTGTAAGATACAGACTGCGCTCTAAGTGCGTAGAATCAACAACATTTAGAATAAGATTCACATTTCCGTGCCGCAGAAATGAATCGGTAATCCCCTCATCCTTTGTGTAAGCTCCTGTGGAGTATACGCCCGGCAAATCAACGATATGAATGTTTTGATTTCCGATGAGCAGCCCTTCCTTTTTGGATATGGTTACGCCGGCGCGGTTGCCGGTATATTGCATACTTCCGGTTAAACGGTTGAACAAAGTGGTTTTCCCGGAATTTGGGTTCCCGATTAAAGCAATATTTAACATAAGGAATCTCCTTGTTTTTGCATGATGAGGCGAGCAATTTTAAAATGCGGAATTGAAATTTGTTTTATTATATGGTAAAATAATGTAAAGTAGAAATAGAGTGGCGGTGGGGTATGTTATTTTATCGGAAGAATAAGCTAAAAAATGCGTTAATTATTATCAATCCGGTAGCAGGGAAGATGCGTTCGCAAAAAGCTTTGTTTCATATTGTGGATTATTTTTGCCGTCATGATTATGTGTTGACGGTACAAACAACACGCGGAAAAAATGACGCGAAGGAATTGGTTTTGGAATATGCAACAGATAAAGATTTAATTGTTTGTGCCGGGGGCGACGGAACTCTTAACGAAGTGATATCCGGCTTGATGCAGCTTAACGCGCGTCCCGCCGTCGGTTATATTCCAACCGGAACGACCAATGATTTTGCCTCTACTTTGAAGATTCCGAAAAATATCAAACCGGCGCTGAAAAAGATTATCGCGGGAACTCCGTTTTCCCTGGATATCGGAAAATTCGGTGCAGATCGGTATTTTTCATATATTGCATCTTTTGGAATTTTTACGGAGACCTCCTATACAACACCGCAGTCTGTGAAAAATTTATTGGGACACTTTGCTTATGTTTTAGAAGGGATTCGAGAGATTGCTGCATTAAAAACCCATACTATTGCAATGAACTGCGATGATCAGCAAATCGAAGGGGATTTTATTTTCGGAGCGATATCCAATTCCAAATCAATCGGCGGAGTTTTAAAGTTGTCGGATGAAAAGGTCTCCCTCTCAGATGGCCTTTTTGAAATTCTGTTAATTCGCGCACCGAAAAATATAGCGGAGCTTCATTCAATATTGTCATCGATCTATACGCAAAAATTTGACAGTCCTTTGGTGCAATTTATTCAGGCAAAGTCCATTTCGGTTACAACTGAGGGACGGCTTGCATGGTCACTTGACGGAGAAAGCGCTTATTCAGAAGGCAAAGTTGAAGTGGAATGTCAGCATAATGCAATTTCGATTATGCTTTAACCGCTCAAAATTATGAAGTCAATCAAATAACGTAAAAGCGGCAGTTGTCGGAAACGATGACTGCCGCTTTTAAAAAAGCAACGTGCAACCGGAAAGTGCTCAGACTTCCGATTGCACGTTGCAATGAGTCTCCGTGTATGTACGGATTTATTATATTTTTAATCGATATAATTATAACCAGTATCCAAGGCTTTTTTGTTGTACTCCAAAAGATCGGCATGTTTTGCAGAAACAATTTTTGAAAGGGTGGTTTCTGTATTTTTGAAGCTTAAAATCGGACATTCTTTTAAAAACTTGCCGATTAAAATCATGTTAGCAAGCGTTGAAATTCCGTTTTCATTTGCCATCTTTGTGGCGGGAATATAGAAAACCCGAATATCATCGCGCTGTACTTTAATATTGATCAAACTGGAGTCTACTAAAATCATTCCTCCGGATTTTACCGAATTTTTGTATTTTTCAAGAGAGGGAAGATTCATGGCAATTAAGCAATCCGGTTCGGTTACAATCGGCGAACCCACCGGCTCGGAGCTGATAATGACGCTGCAGTTTGCCGTACCGCCGCGCATTTCGGGGCCGTATGACGGCAACCAGCTTACATTTTTGTTTTCAAGAAGTCCTTGATTGGCAAGATACTTACCGGCAAAAAGTACACCTTGACCGCCAAACCCTGCAATTAAAATTTGCATTGTATTCATGTGATTATCCTTTCTTTATGTCGAATTATTCCGATTTTTCGGCGGATCGATCTTTATAAACGCCGAGCGGATAGTAGGGAATCATTTTTTTATCGACCCATTCCAAAGCTTTTTTGGGAGTCATACCCCAGTTTGTGGGACATGTAGAAATGACTTCAATCAAAGAAAAACCACGGTTATTGATTTGATTTTCAAATGCTTTTTTGATTGCCTTTTTGGCATTTTTTACGTTTTTTACATTGTTGACAGCAACACGTTCTAAATATTCCGGACCGTCAAGCGTTGCTAACATCTCACAGATTCGAACCGGAAATCCTGCGGTTGCCACATCACGCCCGTAGGGAGATGTTTGAGTTACTTGTCCGGGAAGGGATGTCGGAGCCATTTGTCCGCCGGTCATGCCGTAGATTGCATTGTTCACAAAAATAACAGTGATATTCTCGTTTCGTGTAGCGGAGTGAACCGTTTCGGCCATACCGATGGAAGCAAGATCGCCGTCGCCTTGGTATGTAAATACAATGCTGTCGGGATTTCCGCGTTTGAGGCCGGTTGCAACGGCCGGAGCGCGACCGTGTGCCGCTTCAACCATATCGCATGCGAAATAATTATATGCCATAACGGCGCATCCGACCGGTGCGACGCCGACTGCGCGTCCTTCAATTCCAAGCTCATCAATGGCCTCAGCAACTAAACGGTGAATGATGCCGTGAGTGCATCCCGGACAGTAATGGAAAGACGCATCGGTCAAAGATTTCGGTTTATCAAAAACGATCATTGATTGTTTCCTCCTTTTTGGTGTGCGGCTTTAATTGC
>CAKRMZ010000018.1 GCA_934365155.1 uncultured Eubacteriales bacterium
TAAATAGGTTGAGCAATCCATTCGCCCTTAGTATTCATATAGCCGTAAAAGCCGTTTTTCTCAAGCAGCATAACTCCGTTTGAATAAGAGACAATGGTGTAGTCCTCGGGAATTTCCGCCTGTGTGCCGTCCGGGCTTAAGAGAATGGTGCGATCGGATTCAATGATGCGCCAGCTATAGGTGTTATAATGCTGAACACGGCGAACTAAAATATATCCGTCGTCAAAAAAATAGAAACCGATGGACTCGGGACCGTTGGTGTCGGGCAAGGTATATTCAATGCGAACGTCATTGTTTTTGGAGTTAAAAATTACATTGCCGGTGCTGTCATAAAATTCACAAAATCCACGATCGTTCTCAGAATAAAATCTTGCGCTGAAGGATGTGTCGCTTCCGTAATATGACGGCAGGTCCGCTGCGATGGGCAAGATGTTTTGCTCGGTGGAATCGATTTTTTCAAAATCTTGGGTTTCGGAATTGAATATATAATAGTCCTCATCAATTTGAAAGACCGGAAGCCCGGATTTTGTTCGTGTATAAGGAAACGAAAAGCGTTCGATTTCAAGCGATGTTTTCAAAGATTTTCCGCTTGAGTCCATTAATGTGAAACGGCCGGAGTCCTCCGAAATAATATATCCCATATATAAATCCAAAGCCGGTCGGGTGACGGTTTGCTCGGATATTACCGTTGTGTAGGAGCCGGTATCTTTTGCTTTTTTTTTGATCAAGGGAATTGTTTTTGTGCTGAAAGAGAACTGAGCGGGAAGCGCTGTGCTTTGCGTTTGACGGGCAAGCGCAAAAGCATCGGAGGAGTAGACTGCATCCGAAATATAATACCCTTGCGTGTTAAGCTGTCCGACGCTTGAAAAACGCGTGGAAATATCAGCAATTTGAGTTTCTGCAGCGTTCATCAGGCTTTCCTGCGAACGGAAGCTGCGAACGGAGAGCTCATACGATTTTGCAGGCGATATCGGAGAAGAGCTTGAAGAAGAGTCTGTTGGAGATGTGACGACGGTGCTGTCGCGATCAATAAAAGAAATGTCATAATAACCGGCAAAATATAAAACAGCGGCAATGGCAATGAACACGGCAAGCAGAGTGAAAACAATGATATATAACTTTCTTTTCATATTCGATTCCTTTATTTGTGATACTTTCCTCCGCTTAGAATTTGAAAAGCGCGGTAAAGCTGTTCGGCTAATATTACACGGGCCAATTGATGCGGAAAGGTCATTTTTGAAAAAGAAAGCTTTAAGTCCGCACGAGCTTTAATTTCTTCGGATAAGCCGTGAGATGAGCCGATAATCAGCGCGATTTCGGAGTAGCCGGATGTCCCGGCTTGTTCCAAGGCCTTGGCAAAATCCTCGGAGCTCAAGACTTTGCCTTCAATACAAAGTGCAATGGTAAAAGCCTTGGCCGGCAAAAACTCATCAATTTTTTGGGCTTCCTTCCGAAGGATTTCTGCAATTGCCGCCGACTCGTTTTTAGAGCCCGATTTTTCCTCTTTCAGTTGAACGGAAACCAATTTGCAGTACGGCTGCAGACGTTTTTCATATTCCCTTAGCGCTTCGCGCCAATATTCTTCTTTGAGGGTTCCGATTGATATAATTGTTATAGTAGTCATAATTTTATTCAGAAAACAACTGCACGGTAATCCCCTGCGATTGCTCGGCAACGTTGTAAATTCTGGTAACTTCTTTCCGCTTTTGATTGGGATGCTCATCATTATAACGATGAATGCCGTTTAATAAAAGCGATTTTATATTTTCCTGATCGGGATTGTAATGCGGGCAGATTTCAATATAATTTTGTCCTTTTTCCGCGGATTCACACAACTCTTTGTATATGATATCGCAAAGCTCGGCTTCATTTTCGGCGCAAAGGCCGCGGCTGCGATAATAATTGGTTTCATCATCGGCAGCAAAGGCCGTGGGAAGGTCTATGCTGCGTGTTTTTTGAATTTCGCTGTCGCTGAGGTTAAAGTAACCGTGAAATACAAGAGAGGGGGCAAAATCAAGATCTGCGTCATCAAATGCGGCATCCATATGATAGTAATGCTCTCCGATTTTGACAAGACACCAATATAGGGTATTATTCTCGGAATCTTGACCGCTCAGCACATAGCAGGGAATGTCCATTTTCGAAAGAAGAAGCTTTGCCGCGAGTGCATATCCGCGATTATCGGCGCAGTGATCGACCAAAACTCCCCAGGCGCTGCTTGAGGGAGTTTGATTTGACGGTTCGCTGTTCAATCGGCACAGCGCAATTATTTTATCATGGATTGCAAGCTCAACGGAAAAAGGATCGTTTTTTTCATCTGAGAAATTCAGAATTTCCGAAACAGTAGCATCCATTTTTTTCTGTTGCTCCAGATATTCATCGTGCGAAAAATAATAGGAAAGCTGAATCTGAGATCCGTATGGATATTCGACCAACGATATCCCGGAAAAATCAACGAAGTAGAGCTCGGGATGGTCCAGCCGCAATGCATGAAGTACATTTTTTGCATTGTAAATATCAAAATGATAGGGAAGGGCTTCACTACTCAATTCAAATGTTTCGGCGGCGGACAGAATGCTTTTATAAAGAAGCTGTTCTTTATAGGATAGATTGCTGTAATAATATAACAGTATATCTTGCTCCGGATTTTGCAATTCGACATCTGCTTGTCTTTTTTTAAATAATTGGTCTTGCCGGAATCTTAATATTGCGACTGTCAATAGGGGGATCGCAACTACGATGACAATGGCAGACAGCCAATAAAGACGGACATTTTTCTTCATTTTAAAGCCCTCAAAATCGATTGATAAAAATATTGTATCAAATCCGGAAAAACATTGCAATATCCGTTCGGAATATTATTTTTATTCCGACGAAATTTTTTAAAAAGTGAAAAAGAAAGCTGCAAAAAGCAGCTTTCAAAAAGTCGATTATTCTAAGATATAAGCACGCATGGCACGAACGCCGAAACGCAGCAAATCCGATTCTTCTCCGGGTAGGCAAAGGTCGATTTTGTTGCCCTTAATCGATCCGCCTGTGTCATAGGCCAACTGCACTCCGTAATCACCGTAATCACCGACTACATAGACCTTGGAATGCAACGGAATTACCGTAGGATCTACGGCAATGACCCCTTCAATCGCCGGATGCCCCGTAGCTGTCATGCCGCCCACTTCATAGGCTGTCGCAATGACATCTAAATAATATGAGAAAGAATAGCTGTTCCCGTCGGCACCGATCAGCGTGCCGCCGACTCCTTGCAAATAAACAGCTGTCTGCGGCTCGGAAATCGTATCCTCCGCAGTTACTTTTTGTTCGACGAGCTCACCGTTGACATATTTTTGCTCAATTGTCTTGCGGCAAGATCCGTTTTTCCCTTCGGTAACCAATTGGGTTGAGCCCTTTGGAATCGTTTGCACGTTTTCGATTTTTGTAGTGTAGGGAATCACCTCGTCTACCGTGACGGTTTTGTAATCAATATCGTAAATAACCAGATTCATATTATCTTCCACAACGCTGTCTAACGGGTGGCTTACGACATCGGTTTCGCTAAGGTCGATATTGAGCTGTTGAATGATTTCACTGACTGTCACCTGAGAGGTGCTGACTAAAAACGAGTCCGAATAAGGCATATTCACCGTAATAGTGACTTCCGGTTGATATTCTGAGAATAATCGGTTATGAATAACGGGAGCCTGCACCTCGTCGCCTAAGTCCAAAGGATAAACATCGGACTTTTTCGGAGTGGAATAAATGGAAAAAGCAGCGATGATTGCAAGGCAAGCTCCTAACAGTGCAAAGCCAACAAAAAAGTTTACCTTTGCATGCTTGAGTTCTGACAATTGCTTTTGTGAATTTTTATTGTCGGAACTTTGGGTTATGTGCTTTTTTAAGTTAAATAATTTCAAAAATTTCAAAACTTCCAAAGCACCTCCTCACAAAGATTTAGAAATACAACTGTATTTCACAGAGTCTGTATTCTATCACAAATATTTTAAAAAGTCAAGTCTTTTGCCGGCAAAGCCCTTTGGCAAGCTACTTTTCGGGTTATTTCTGCCTTAAAATACAAGATAAATTTAAATTCGACGAAGCGGTTTTTATAAAAGAATCATTGAAATATATGAGGGAAAATCCTTTTTTATAATAAATCTTTTAAAATTTATTTTTATACTTTTTAAAAAATGCTTGATTTTCAAAAATTGATATGATATAATACTAAAGCTGTCGATTACGGCCCGTTGGTCAAGTGGTTAAGACTCCGCCCTCTCACGGCGGCTTCAGGAGTTCGAATCTCCTACGGGTCACCATTGGAGTATAATCCGAACACTTGGTTCGTTATAGGAGCATTGTTCGGAAGAACAAAAAAACACCGAGCAGAACATTTACTTTGCTCGGTGTTTTTTGATATTCGCATTGCTTGCATTTGCCGCGATACCGATGGCAATGACCGCAGGGGAGAATGTGTCGGAAAGTTTGTTTCCGTCCGGCAAGAAAACCCAAAAACAAAGACTTAAAAAAGCAGCCGTCGGCTGCTTTTTTTCTTTTGAACGGCTTTGAATTTCGGGAATAATATTTTCGTATTTTTAGGAGGAATTTTTCCGAAAACCACTTGTGATTTTAATCAAAATATGCTACAATTTTTACATGAAATCGGGGTATAGAAAAAGACCGTTTTTTATGCCCTGCTTTCGGCTTTTTTACGTTTGCGGGAATGGCGGAAGGATCGGTACTAAAGCTCGAAACCAAACTGACAAATCAAGATCTGCCGAAAGCGTATTTAAACCCTGTCCGCTGCTTAGGAGACATCCGTCAACGGATAATATGAAAAACGGAGGAAAAAATGAAACAACGGTTATTTGGTTTGATGATGGTCTTGTGCTTGGTGTTGTGCCTGATACCGATGCAAGCCTTTGCAACCAATGAAGAAGAAGTGATCAAACTTGACGTTGCCATGGCGAACACGGAAAATGAAGACTACAAAGTCATGGATGATGCCATTAATATTCGAAAATCTGATGTGGTTTATGAACTGAGCGGAACCACGAGCCGAAAAATTCAAATGTGGGGAAGCAACGATCTGGATAACATCAAGACATTCTACCTGCGTTTGAATAAGGCCGAAATTACCGGCGGCATTACCTTCTGGAACGGGTCCGGTGCCCGACTGGTCATTGAGGTCGTGGACGGTACCGAGAATACGATTAGTCGTGTGTATTCCGTTAATTTGACTATTACTGGATCCGGTACTCTGAATTCGGGTGATTTGGGTGTTACGCAATGCAAAGATACTCGTAATCCCAGTGCTTTGTATATCAAAGATACCACGATTAAGGTAAACAATCACGGAAATGCAAGCCAATGGAACGGTACCTGCGTGTTGGACGGAAATGCCAATGTTACCTATAATAATACGGCGGATTCTCCGGCGCTGAATCTGGGACAGACCAGTCAGTTTACTCACTCTCTCACGATGAAGGGCAATTCCAAACTCTATTGTCTGCATTCCAATGCCGCTGAGCCGTCGGCATATTCTGTCAGCGGTTTCCAGGGATCCAGTGTTGAATTCATTCAGTTGCAGGATAACGCTTATTTTGAAGCTCAGGGAAGAGACGGCAGCGGTGAGTACCTCGGATACGGCATTCTTACTCCCGGTGATATTAAAATACAGGATAATGCAACCATCAAAGTAACCTCCTACGGCGAGGCTTTGTGTATAAACGGCGATTTGATTGCTACGGGCGGCAAGATTATTACAAAGAGTGAAAACGGAGCCGGCATCTTTTCTTATAACGGTGGCAAGATCAATATCAGTAACGCCGAGGTAGAGGCGGAGGGAAGTACCCCTGCTTTGTACGGTGACGGCGGTGTGATTCTTGAAAATTGCAAAGTTAAAGCGAACTCTGCGGACAGCTGCGGTATCTATTCCCCTAATGATATCAAAATCAAAGACAGCTTTGTCAAAGTTTCGGCGGTTGAAGACAGCGACGGCATTTATGCAAAAGGCGCCACCACGATCAGCGGTTCTTGGATTGAGACCTCCGGCGGAGAACAGTTTGCTGTAGCCGGTGACCGCATTGAAAACAGCGTGCTCTTTAACAAGAACAAAGGCAAAGTCATCGGAAATGCGGTGATTCCCTTTGATGAGACTGTTACAAACGAATTGGAACTGGATATTCCGGAGGGCACAACAATGACTGTTCCGGAAGGCAAAACTCTAACAAACGACGGCAAAATCTCTGTTATCGGTACGATTGTACGCGAAGGTACCATAATCTGCAACAGCCATTCCGGCGGGGAAGCAACCTGTACCGAACAGGCAAAATGCGCAGTTTGCGAACAGAAATACGGTGATCTTGATTCTGGGAACCACACCGGTGAAAAGATCTGGATTACCACCGAGACCACGCATAAACAGAAGTGGGATTGCTGCGACCTTGAAACTGTTGCCGAAGAAAAGCATAACTGGGAAAACGGCAAATGCAAGGATTGTAATTTAGAATGCGCTCACTCCGGCGGAAAAGCAGACTGTGCAGAAAAAGCGGTTTGCGAAATCTGCGGACAGAAATACGGCGAGCTTGCTCCGAACAATCATGCCGATCTCAAACACTTCCCGGCAAAAGCGGCTACCAAGACCGCTGAGGGAAACATTGAGTATTGGTATTGTGACGGCTGCAAAAAGTATTTCAGCGATAAAGATGCCACCAAGGAAATTTCAAAAGCGGAGACTGTTACGGAAAAATTGAAAGACGAC
The DNA here is from genome assembly GCA_934365155.1 of uncultured Eubacteriales bacterium. Taxonomy (GTDB): domain Bacteria; phylum Bacillota; class Clostridia; order Oscillospirales; family CAG-272; genus RGIG8399. The sequence continues at coordinate 6,752 of CAKRMZ010000018.1, forward strand.
GGTTCTTCCGATTCTCCCAAGACCGAAGATAACAGCCATATGTCTCTGTGGATCGCTCTGCTGTGCGTCAGCGGCGGTGCGTTAGCCGGAACATTGGCGGTTAGCAAAAAGAAAAAGTTCGGCAGATAACAGAATATTTTAAAGCACAAAGCGGCTATCATTTTCGATAGCCGCTTTTTTGCTGCAAAAATTTTGATTTGGCTGTTCGGTTTGGAGCAGAGCAAAAGCCGGAAGTGCGTTTTGAAAGTTTTATATTGATTTTTGAAGAGAAGCAGAGCGGCAATGAAATCGGTCAAAGTGACATGCCGTAAAATCACATGGATAAAAGCAGAACACGGTGCAGTCCGCACCGTGTTCTGTGACATTCTTTTGCTGCTTTTTGGGAAGACAAGGGATTTTTACCGATTTAAATTTTGTCTTTAATATTCAAATTGGCCCTCATATACCATAACGGCATTTCCGGTTAATGTGATTTGAGAGTCACTGTAGTTTACCACTAAATCTCCTCCGGGCATACGAACGATAATATCGGTGTTCTTTTCACAGAGGCCGTTTTCCACTGCGGCAACCACGGCGGCACATGCACCGGTACCGCAGGCCAGCGTCTCTCCGTTTCCGCGCTCCCAGACTCGCATGCGCAGGGAGGTTTTATTGATAATGCGTACAAATTCGGTGTTGATTCTTTCGGGGAAGACGGGAGAATATTCAAATTCCGGACCGATTTTATTCAGATCCAAGCCGTCGATAGAATCGCAGAATACAACGCAGTGCGGATTGCCGATTGAGACGCAGTTGATAAGATAGTTTTCTTTTCCGACCGACAGTGGGTACGAAATCAATCGCTCTGTTTTCAATGTAGTAGGCAACGCGGCAGCGGAGAGATCGGCTTTTCCCATATGAACGCTGACGGAACTGACTTTTCCGTCGCGCAGATAGAGCTGCATCTGTTTGACTCCGCTCGCGGTTTCGACAGAAATGTATTCGCTGCGAATATATCCGTTGTCATAAAGATACTTACCCACGCAGCGCAGGGTGTTTCCGCCGATTTTTCCTTCACTGCCGTCACGGTTGAAGGTGCGCATTTTCGCGTCTGCAATCCGCGATTTCTCAATTAGAACAATTCCGTCGCCGCCGATTCCGAAATGCGGCGCGCACAGGCTGACACAAAGTGATTCGGGGCAGGTGATGGAGTTGTCAAAATTTTCGATGAAAATATAATCGTTTCCGCAAGAATGCATCTTTGTGAAATGAATTTTCTGCCGCCAAGGGCGCATTGCATTAATATCAACGAGCTCGGTGTTATCCACATTAAAGCGGCTTTCAATAATCTGCGCTAACGCATTGGCCGTATCCAGCGATGTAAGACAGGGAATGCCCAGCTGCATGGCTTGACGGTGCAGGGAGATATAATCACCCATGGTAGAATCCTTGATTGCGCCGGTATAGATAATGTAGGAGATTTTTTTGCTTTCCATTAATTGAGCGATTGTGTCACTTTCCGTTGCGTTCGGAACCGACGTGACTTCGATGCCCAATTTGGAGATGGCGTCCGCGGTGCCTCCGGTGGCATATAATTCGATTTTTAAATCATAAAACCGTTTTGCCAGCGGAATAATCTCTTCATAATCGTTTTCTTCCACACTGATCAGTACGCCGGCTTTTTGACCGTGTCCCGGCACGCGGAGTCCCGACGCGCAAAGCCCTTTAAAGAGCGCTTCGGCAATGGTTTTTCCGATGCCGAGCACTTCGCCGGTTGATTTCATTTCCGGACCTAAAAGCGAGTTTGCGTCACTGAGCTTTTCAAAGGAAAATACGGGTACTTTCACTGTGAAATAGGGTGGTGTGCGGTACAGTCCGACACCGTATCCGAGGTCACGGAGATTTTCCCCTAACATCACACGGGAAGCCAAATCTACCATCGGTACGCCGGTAACCTTGCTGATATAGGGAACGGTACGCGAAGCACGGGGATTCACTTCAATTACATAAAGTTCACCCTCATAAATCAAATATTGGATATTGACAAGGCCCTTTGTGCCGAGAGCTAAGGCTAATTTTTCGGAACAATCGCAAATTTTGCTTAAGTGTTTATCGCCCAGATTATAAGGAGGATAGACGGCAATTGAATCGCCGCTGTGAATGCCGGCACGTTCAATATGCTCCATGATTCCGGGAATCAGTACGTCGTGACCGTCGGATATTACGTCAACCTCAAGCTCTGTCCCGGGCATATATTTGTCTACCAACACGGGATTTTCGATTCCGCCTGACAGAATTGTGTTCATGTAGCTTTCGGTTTGTTCCGGTGTTCGGGAGATGGTCATGTTTTGCCCTCCGATCACGTAAGAGGGCCGCAGTAGTACCGGATATCCCAACGCTTTTGCCGCATCGAGCGCCTGCTTTGTGGTTTTTACTCCGTACCCGCGCGGACGGCGAATCCCGAAGGTTTCTAACAGTGCATCAAAGCGACTGCGGTCCTCGGCAATATCGATGCTCTCTGCTGAGGTACCCAAAATCGGAATACCGTTTCGGTCGAGAAACTGTGTAAGTTTGATTGCGGTTTGACCGCCGAATGCCACGACAACGCCGATCGGTTTTTCAACCCGGACGATATTCATGATATCCTCCGGACAAAGCGGTTCAAAATAGAGGCGATCCGCCGTGTCATAGTCGGTGGAAACCGTTTCGGGGTTGTTGTTGACAATAACAACGTCGTAGCCTAATTTGCGGAGAGTCCAAACGCAATGAACGGAGCTGTAATCAAATTCGATTCCCTGACCGATGCGAATAGGGCCGGAACCCAGTACCATAACAACCGGATTTCCGCTGCGGGGGAATGTGCGTGCCTCGCATTCTTTATCGGTACAGGAATAGAAATAAGGAGTGCTTGCGTCAAATTCCGCCGCGCAGGTATCAACCATTTTATAGCTGAAGTGAAATTCCGGCAACTCAGAAACATTGCTGATGCGGCGAATGGCGGCGTCCGGATAGCCGTATTGCTTTGCTTTTTCATAATCGCCCGGACAGAGGCCGTCCTTTTGCAGATGATTTTCAAAATCTGCCAGCTTTTTCAGTTTGGATAGAAACCACCGATCGATTTTGGTGATGTCATGAATTTCATCCATGGAAATTCCTTGTTTGAGCGCTTCAAATACCGTAAATACCCGGTGATCGTTTTGCTCGGCTAAGCGCTCATATACCGAAGCCTCGGAAAGGGGAGGCGCATTCAGCGTATCCAGTGAGATTTCCGCACCCCGTACTGCTTTCATCAGTGCAGCTTCAAAGCTTTGAGCGATGGCCATCACCTCGCCGGTAGCCTTCATCTGCGTACCGAGTTTGCGGCTGGAACCGGCAAATTTATCAAAGGGCCATTTCGGGAATTTGACAACGACATAATCAAGGGCCGGTTCAAAACATGCACATGTTTTTCCGGTAATATCGTTTTTAATTTCATCCAAGGTATAGCCGAGAGCGATTTTTGTAGTGACCTTGGCGATCGGATAACCGGTGGCTTTGGATGCAAGCGCCGACGAACGGGATACACGCGGATTCACTTCAATTACTGCATATTCAAAGCTGTTGGGGTTCAGTGCAAACTGGCAATTGCAACCGCCGACAATCCCGATCGAGGATATGATATCCAAGGAGGCTGTGCGCAGCATTTGATATTCTTTGTCTGCGAGCGTCAGAGCCGGCGCTGCAACAATGGAATCTCCCGTGTGAATTCCGACGGGATCGAAATTTTCCATAGAGCATACGGCAATGACATTGCCGATATGATCGCGCATCGTCTCAAACTCGATCTCTTTCCATCCCGAGATGCATTTTTCCACTAAAATTTGCGTAATGGGAGACAAATCCAGACCGGTTTTTGCGATGGTTTTCAGCTCTTCTTCGCTTTCGGCAATCCCGCCTCCGGAGCCACCCAGTGTAAATGCCGGACGGATAATGACCGGATATCCGATTTTTTCGGCGGCAAAGAGGGCTTCTTCTACCGTTGTCGCGATTTCGGACGGAACCACCGGCTGACCGATACGCTTCATTTCATCCCGGAAGAGCTCGCGGTCCTCTGCTTTATCAATTGCATCAATATCGGAACCGAGAAGCTTGACACCGTATTTTTCCAGTGTCCCGTCGCGGGAAAGCTGCATGGCAATGGTGAGTCCGGTTTGGCCGCCCAGCCCCGAAAGGATTCCGTCCGGGCGTTCCTTTTCTATAATTCGCCGTACCGTTTCTGCATTCAACGGTTCCAAATAAATCTCATCTGCAAGGCTTTTGTCTGTCATAATGGTTGCAGGATTGGAATTGACCAATACCACATTGATTCCTTCATCTCGCAAAACACGGCAGGCTTGAGCTCCTGCATAATCGAATTCTGCTGCCTGTCCGATGACAATCGGACCGGATCCGATAACGAGTACTTTATGAATATTGCGGTTTTTCGGCATTTTCGGCACCTCCCATCATGGCGATAAAACGGTCGAACAAAAAGGATGTATCCTGCGGACCGGAGCAGGCTTCGGGGTGAAACTGCACGGTAAAGCACTGCTTGCCCGGATATTCTACTCCCTCACAACTCTGATCGTTGGCATTTATCATGGTGACTGTACCGATGCCCTTGAGGCTCTCGTTGATTACGGCATAGCCATGGTTTTGGCTGGTAATATATGTTCGGTTGTGAAGAAGATCTTTGACCGGTTGATTGGCTCCTCGGTGACCGTATTTGAGCTTTTGCGTCTTTGCGCCCATGGCGAGAGCCGCAAGCTGGTGACCGAGGCAAATTCCGAATACGGGCAGGCGGCCGATGAGTTTTTTGATCTGTTCGATGCAGAAGATATTTTCGGCAGGATCTCCCGGGCCGTTGGAAAGCATGATTCCGTCCGGCTGACATTTGAGAATCTCCTCAGCGGAGCTGTCCTGCGGAAACACGGTGACAGAGCAGCCGCGTGCGCACAGGCTGCGAATGATATTTCGTTTTGCGCCGTAATCGATTAATGCTACATGGAACGCCTCGGCACCGTCTGACGGATACTCTTTTTTTGATTTTGTACTGACTTTGGATACGGCATCCTTTACGCAGTATGCGGCGATATCCGCCGTGTTTTGCGGCGGGGCATCGCAGATGGAGGCATTCATGACGCCGGACGTGCGTAGCATTCGGGTGACCGCACGGGTATCGATGCCGCAGATTCCGGGAATGTTTTTCTCTTTCAGATATTGGTCTAATGCATATTTGGACCGAAAGTTCGAGGGAGCATCGCAGCAGTCGCGGACCACATATCCTCGGACCGCCGGAGCCCCTTCAAAATCTTCCGGGATTACACCGTAGTTTCCGATCTGAGGAAAGGTTTGAATGACAATTTGTCCGGCATAGCTCGGATCGGTCAGCGTTTCGAGATACCCGACCATACCGGTTGTAAATACGGCCTCGCCGATTGTATTTCGTTTTGCGCCGATGGAATACCCCTCAAAAATCCGACCGTTTTCAAATACAAGATAGGCTTTTTCCATATTATTCCTCCACTTTACAGTGTGGCAGCCATCACCGCTTTAATGGTATGCATACGGTTTTCCGCTTCGTCAAATACGATGGATTGGTTGCTTTCAAAAACTTCATCGGTAACTTCCATGCAGGAAATTCCGAATTTCTGATAAATTTCTTGCCCGATTTGAGTTTTCAGGTCATGGAACGCCGGCAAGCAATGCATAAAGCGGCACTGGTCTCCGGCAAATTTCATGAGTTTTGAATTGACCTGATAGGGGCTGAGATCGCGGATGCGTTCTTCCCAAACGCTTTCGGCTTCTCCCATGGAGACCCATACATCCGTATAAATTACATCGGCTCCGATTACCGCTTCCTCCGGATTTTCAATGAATTCCAGTTTTGCTCCGGTTTCGGATGCGATTTGTCGGCAAAGGTCGATGAGTGAGGCTTCCGGGAAATACTTTTTCGGTGCGCAGGCGGTAAAGGACATTCCCATTTTTGCACATCCGACCATTAAGGAATTCCCCATATTGTAACGGGCATCTCCCATATATACTAATTTCTTTCCTTTGAGCGTTCCGAAGTGCTCGCGGATCGTCAGAAAGTCGGCTAAAATCTGCGTGGGATGAAATTCATTGGTCAGGCCGTTCCAGACCGGGACCTTTGAATATTCGGCAAGCGATTCAACGATTTGTTGCCCGTATCCGCGATATTCGATTCCGTCGAACATTCGTCCCAATACACGCGCAGTATCGGCAATGCTTTCTTTTTTTCCGATCTGGGAGCTTTTGGGGTCTAAATATACCGGATGAATTCCGAGATCCGCGGCGGCTACTTCAAAGCTGCAGCGGGTCCGTGTGCTGGACTTTTCAAAAATCAATGCGATGTTTTTCCCTTCGCAAATCCGATGGGGAATGCCGCACTTCTTTTTTTGCTTTAAATCGGCTGCCAGGTCGATAAGCTCTGTAATTTCATCGGGAGTGAAATCCAAAAGCTTTAAAAAGCTTTTACCTTTTAATGACATAGAAATCTCCTTATTTCGCACAAACTTGTTTAATTACTTCAATGGCCTGTTTTAGGGTATCAAACGGAATGTTCAAAGCGGGAAGAAGACGGACACGGTCTTTGGCTGTCAGCGTAAGCACCCCGTTTTCCATGCATTCCGAAACGATTTCCTTTGCCGGGCGTTTTGTGGCAATGCCGATCATCAGTCCCATTCCGCTTACATCCGTAATGCCGGGGGCACCTTGCAAAGCGGTAAAAATATAGTTGCTTTTTTCCTGTACCTCATGCAATAAATTATCGTCAATACGGGAGAGGATGCTGAGTGCTCCGGCACAGCAAACCGGATTTCCTCCGAAGGTGGAACCGTGATCTCCTATGCCGAGCGTATTTGCGGTTTTTTCACCGAACAGCGTTGCACCGATCGGAAGTCCGCCGCCGAGTCCCTTTGCCGTGGAAACAATATCGGGCTGAATCCCGTAATTCATATAGGCATAAAGACTTCCGCTCCGGCCGTTTCCGGTTTGCACCTCATCGACAACGGTCAAAATGTCGTTCTGTGCCGCAAAATCACACATTTCCTTTACAAATTTTTTGCTGAGCGGAATGACGCCGCCTTCTCCTTGGATGCATTCAAACAAAATCGCGGCAACCTTATGCTCGGCGCACAGACTGCGAATGCTTTCCATATTTTCGGCTTCGGCATATACAAATCCCGGCGTCATCGGATAAAACAGTTCATGATAGTGATCTTGACCGGTCGCCGAAAGCGTGGTAATCGTGCGTCCGTGAAAGCTGTTTTTCAGTGTGATAATGGTGGTATACTCCGGACCTTTTTTGTCAGTCGCATATTTGCGGGCGGTTTTTATGGCGCATTCGTTTGCTTCGGCACCGGAATTGGAAAAAAACAGCTTTTTCATTCCGCTTTTTTTGCATAAAAGCTCGGCAAGCTGAATGCAGGGCTCTGTATAATAAAGGTTTGAACAGTGTTGAAGAGTTTCGGCCTGCCGGGCAACCGCATTTTTCCATTCATCGTCTGCAATTCCAAAAGCGGTTACACCGATGCCGGAGCCGAGATCAATGTATTTTTTATGGTTGCTGTCGAAAAGAACAGAACCTTTTCCGGAAACGAGCTCAATCGGAAACCGTGCATAGGTACCGGCAATATATTCTCGGTCTAACTTCATAAAATCGGTCATATTATTTGTCCTCCGTAACCATTGTGCCGGCGCCCTCGTCGGTTAGAATTTCCATCAATATGGAGTGCGGTACGCGTCCGTCCATAATAATTACATTTTTTACGCCATGCCGGATTGCTTCAATACAGCAATCCACTTTGGGAATCATGCCTCCGGATATAATGCCGCTTTGATACAGCTGTTTGGCTTCGCGAATCGTGATTTCGGGAATGAGAGTGGAGGGATCTTCTTTATCTCTTAAAATCCCGGCAATGTCAGTCATCATGATCAGACGTTCGGCTCCCAACGCACCGGCGATAAAAGCGGCCGCGGTATCGCCGTTGATGTTATATGTATTGCCGTCCCGATCGCATCCGATCGTAGAAATTACGGGGATGTATCCCTTTTCAAGGAGGTCGTTGACCGGCTTTATGTTAATTTTGGTGATGGTTCCGACATATCCGAGTTTTTCGTCGCGCATTTCGGCTTCAATCAGCCGACCGTCCATTCCGGAAATTCCCATGGCACGACCGCCTTTCATTTCCAAAAGGTTCACTAAAGATTTATTGACTTTCCCGGCCAAAACCATCTGCACAATGTCAACGGTTTCCTTATCGGTAACACGCAGACCGTTTACAAATTCTGCTTTTTTACCGAGGCGGGTCATTAATTCGCTGATTTCCGGTCCGCCGCCATGCACTAAAACTACTTTGACGCCGATCAGCCACAGAAGGGCAATGTCCTCCATAACCTGCTCTTTCAGATGAGTGCTGATCATGGCATTGCCGCCGTATTTTATCACGACAATCTTTCCGTTATATTGTTTGATATAGGGCAGAGCCTGAGTTAAAACCTCGGCTCGCTGCAAATTCGAAAAATGCGGATCAATCATAATGGTTCTCCTTATTAGGTGCGATAATCACCGTTAATTTTTACATAATCATACGTTAAATCACAGCCCCACGCGGTAGAAGAGAAGGAGCCGCTGTTGAGCTGAACCTGAATTTCAATTTCGTGCTCCAGCAGAATTTCTTTGGCTTTTTCTTCCGAAAAATCAATACCGGCACCATTTTTGCAAACGGCGATTTCACCCTTCTTTGAGCAGAATGAAACATCGATTTTATTGACATCGATCGAAGCGCCGCTGTAGCCGACAGCGCAAAGGACGCGTCCCCAGTTTGCGTCTGCTCCGAACATAGCGGCTTTGATCAGATTTGAGCACACGACACTTTTAGCAACGGTTTTTGCCGTTGCTTCGTCGACAGCGCCGCTTACTTTGCATTCGAGAAGCTTTGTCGCACCCTCTCCGTCTCCGGCAATCATGCGGCAAAGAGCGACCGTGACGGTGTTCAGCGCTTTCATGAATATGGAAAAGGCTTCATCGTCGCAGACAATTTCGTCGTTTTGTGCCATTCCGTTGGCAAGGACGCTTACCATATCGTTGGTAGAGGTGTCGCCGTCGATTGAAAGCATGTTAAAGGTGTTTTGTATATCACTGGATAATGCTTTTTGAAGCATCGTGGGATGAATGGCACAGTCGGTTGTGATAAAAACCAGCATGGTTGCCATGTTGGGATGTATCATGCCGCTGCCTTTCGCGATGCCGCCCATGCGACACAATTTTCCGTTGACGGTGAATTCGACGGCAATTTCTTTTACCGTGGTATCGGTAGTCATGATTGCCTCGGCTGCCAAGGCACCTCCGGACGCGGACAAGCCGCTTGCCAAGGGAGTAATTGCCGCAGCAATGGGGTCAAGAGAAAGCGGTTGGCCGATAACACCGGTAGAGGCTACGATGATGTCATCCTCGGAAATATGTAACGCCTTTGCGGCAAGTGCACTCATCCCGTCGGCAATTTCAATTCCATTGGCATTGCAAGTGTTTGCATTTCCGCTGTTGCAGAGGACGGCCTGTGCTTTTCCGTTCAGCAGATGTTTTTTTGTTACAAGCAAAGGAGCGCCCTTGACTAAGTTTTGTGTATATACAGCGGCGGCCGATGCGGGGCATTCTGAAAAAATCAGGGCAAGATCCCGTTTGGTGCGGTTTTTCCGGATTCCGCAGTGAATTCCGTTTGCCGTAAAGCCTTTTGCGGCGCAGACGCCGCCTTTGATGATATGCATAAGATGCTTTCCTCCTGATTTATGAGATTAAACCGGTTGTCGAATCGACACCGAGCAGAATATTCATGTTTTGTATTGCGGCGCCGGAGGCACCTTTGCCGAGATTATCAAACCGTGCAACGAGCACCAGCCTTTCCTCATTTCCGTGAACGGAAATTTCCATAGCATCGCTACCGCTTAAGGCTCCGGAGGATAAAAATCCGGATTCATTGCAGTCGGATACAAAACGGACCAGCCCGGAGGAATAATAGCTTTGATATAGTTCGGAAATTGTCTGAACATTCCGATTTGAATCGGCGAACAACGGAACGGTAACCTCCATTCCGCTGAGAAAATCACTGACAATGGGACAAAAAATCGGTTTTTCTTTGAGACCGGAAATGATACTCATTTCACGGAGATGCTTGTGATTTTGATTTAAAGCATATTGGCGGGGAGCCTTTAAAAGCGGAGAGCGATGATCGCCTTCGTATTCGGCAATCATCTTTTTGCCGCCTCCGGAATATCCGGTAAGCGAAAAACAGCTTAACTTTTCTTCCGGATCAATCAGTTCGGCGCTGATGAGCGGTTTTACCAAAGCAATAAAGCCGCTTGCGTGGCACCCGGGATTGGCAACACGCTTTGAGCCGGCGATTTTTTCATATTGCCCTTGGAGCTCTGCAAAGCCGTAAACCCATCCGGGAGATGTGCGATGCGCGGTAGAGGTATCAATCACTGCGGTGTGTGTGTTTTGAATTAGATTTACCGCTTCAACAGCTGCCTCATCCGGGAGGCAGAGAAATGCAATGTCGGCGCTGTTGAGCATTTCTGCGCGTGCTTCGGGATTTTTGCGTTTCTCTTCATCTAACTTTAAAAGAGTGATATCCTTACGTTCCGATAGTCTTTGAACAATGCGCAGTCCGGTGGTTCCGGCGCTGCCGTCGATAAATACTTTTGTCATTGTAGTTTCTCTCTTACATATTGAATTTGCTTTTCCACGGAGGCAACCGAAGTGCCTCCCTCGGAAATGCGTTTTGCGACACAGTTCTCAAGGCTGATTTCCGAATAAAGATCTTTTTCAAATAAAGGGCAGTATTGTTGATACCGTTTTAGCGCAAATGTTTCCAGCACAAGGTTTTCTTGAATGCAAGCGGCGACAATTTCTCCGCAGATTTTATAGGCCGAACGGAACGGAAGTCCCTTTTTGACTAAATAATCCGCAAGGTCGGTGGCATTGATAAATCCTTTTTGTGCGGCGGATTTCATGTGATCTTTATAAACATTCATGGTACGCACCATCGCCGTTACAATAGGGAGGCACATTTTTACGGTTTCCGCAGCGTCAAAAATCAGCTCTTTATCTTCCTGCATATCTTTGTTGTATGCCAAGGGAAGTGCTTTGAGCATGGTGAGAAGCGCCATGAGATCGCCGTATACACGTGCGCTTTTGCCGCGTACCAATTCTGCCATATCCGGGTTTTTCTTTTGCGGCATAATGGAGGAACCGGTTGTATAGGCATCGGAGAGCTCGATGAATTTAAATTCCCATGAAGACCAAAGAATCAGCTCCTCTGCAAAGCGGGAAAGGTGCATCATTAAAATCGCGAATACACCGGCTAATTCCACGCAGAAGTCCCGATCGGATACCCCGTCCAATGAGTTTTCGGTAATACCGTCAAAGCCGAGAGCGGCGCCCTCGGATTTTCGGTCGATAGAGTAGGTGGTTCCGGCTAAAGCACAGCATCCGATGGGGGAGCGATTCATTCGTGCTTTGCAATCCGCTAATCGGTCCATATCGCGCAGAAGCATCATGGCATAGGCCATCAGATGATGCCCGAAGGTGATCGGTTGAGCGCGCTGCAAATGCGTATATCCGGGCATAATGGCAGATTTGTATTCTTCCGCACGGTCGCATAAGGCTTGAATGAGGGATATGAGCATAGAGCGGATCTGCTCACATTCATCTCGCAGATACATTCGGGTATCCAGAGCGACCTGATCGTTCCGGCTGCGTGCGGTATGAAGTTTTTTTCCGACATCTCCGAGGCGCTCGGTGAGCACCTGTTCGACGAACATATGGATGTCTTCGCTTTGCATGTCAATATGAAGTTTCCCGGATTCAATATCGGAAAGAATTTCGGAAAGCCCTTGAATCAGCGTCTCGCTCTCTTTTTGCGTGATGATGTGCTGAGCACCGAGCATTGCCGCATGAGCCATGCTCCCTTTGATATCCTGACGGTACATTTTGGAATCAATTGCGATGGAAGAATTAAAATCGTCTGCCATAGAATCCGTAAACCCGGCAGTACGTCCCGCCCACATTTTTGCCATACTATTCTCCTGTTTTCTCGAATGTAGATTTTGAGTCCTGTACAGTTTGGGTCGTACAGGACTTCAAATAATGATTATTGTTTTCCGTCAACCAGCGCCTGAACCTTGATCGGGAGACCGAACAGATTGATAAAGCCCTCGGAATCTTTCTGGTTGTAATCGCTTTTACCGAATGTGGCAATATCCTCGCTGTAAAGTGAATACGGACTCCATACGCCGGCGTTGATCATGTTACCTTTATAGAGTTTTAAACGAACCTTTCCGGTAACACGCTCTTGTGTTTTATCGACAAAAGCGCTGAGTGCTTCGCGCAGCGGGGTGAACCATTGTCCGTTATAGACAAGCTCCGCAAAGGTGATGGACAGCTTTTGCTTTTCATGCATTGTCATTTTGTCAAGGCATAAGGTTTCGAGCACGCTGTGTGCTTTATAAAGAATGGCTCCTCCGGGAGTTTCATACACGCCGCGGCATTTCATTCCGACCAAACGGTTCTCGACGATATCCAAAAGCCCAATGCCGTTCTCGCCGCCCAGCTTGTTGAGTGCAAGAATAATTTCCTTTGCGCTCATTTTTTTGTCGTTTAAGGCAACCGGAATGCCTTTTTCAAATTCAAGGGTAATATAGGTGGGTTTATCCGGTGCCATCAGCGGAGACACGCCCATTTCAAGAAATCCGGGTTTTTCATACATCGGCTCATTTCCGGTATCTTCAAGGTCTAATCCCTCGTGAGACAGATGCCAAAGATTTTTGTCTTTGGAATAATTGGTTTCACGGTTGATTTTGAGCGGGATGTTGTGCGCCTCTGCATATTCGATTTCTTCATCGCGAGATTCCAAATCCCATTCGCGCCACGGTGCGATAATCGGCATGTTTGGTGCGAAGTGCTTTATGGCCAGCTCGAAACGTACTTGGTCGTTTCCTTTTCCCGTGCAGCCGTGAACAATCGCGTCTGCGTTTTCTTTTTTTGCAACTTCAACCAGAGCCTTTGCAATGCAGGGGCGGGCATGGCTGGTGCCAAGCAGATATTCTTCGTAAATTGCGCCTGCCTTCATGGTCGGAATGATATAATCGTCTACATATTCGTCGGTAAGATCCAGTACATACAGCTTGGAGGCACCGGTTAACAGAGCTTTTTCCTCTAAGCCTTCCAGTTCATCGGCCTGCCCGACATTTCCGGAAACAGCAACGACCTCACAGTTGTTATAGTTTTCTTTCAACCACGGGATAATAATGGAGGTGTCAAGTCCTCCGGAATAAGCCAAAACTACTTTTTTAATATTTTCTTTGTTCATGATGCGTACCTCTTTATGAATAAATATTCAGTATTTGTGAATTAGTATGCATACATTATAAAATACCCGTGGATATTTTGTCAAGATAAAAATACATAAATATTCAACATATTTTCGGAAAATATGCATAATTATTTATACATAATGCAGAATTTGCAGCAAATTGTGTAATAATATACAATGATGCGCGAATGAGTTGCAAGCGATTGCAGAAGAATGATAAATTCTGATATTTCGGTTTATACTATAGAGGAAAAACATTTTACGGAGGCAGGCTATACATGTTTATAGTATTTTTGCGCACGATTGCGGTATATACCGTTCTGATTACGGTGATTCGTGTGATGGGCAAGCGCCAAATCGGCGAATTGCAGCTTTCGGAATTTGTGACGACGCTTTTGTTGTCAGAGCTTGCCGCACAGCCGATTTCCGATCATTCCATTCCGCTTTTGTATTCTGTAATTCCGGCGATTGTGCTTTTGTCTGTAGAGATTATTTTATCTTTTATTATTACAAAAGTGCAACCCTTCAAAAAAATTTTTAACGGTAAGCCGAGCATCATTATATCCCGCGGCAAACTTCAGCAAAAAGAGCTTTCTAAAATTCGGCTGAGTGTGGAGGAGCTTATGAGCGAGCTTCGACTAAAGGGAATATTTAATATTGATGATGTGGAATATGCCATTTTAGAGCCGAACGGAAAGCTTTCGGTTTATCCCAAAGCGGAGAAACGACCGGCCAATATTGAGGAAAGCGGTATTCAGCCTGCAGCGAACGGAATCGCTTTGAATGTGATTGTTGACGGACATGTGAATGCCTATAATCTGACAAAGCTCGGTAAAAATATGACATGGCTGAAAAAACGTCTGAGCGCCGAAAAACAAAGCGGAGTTAAGACCATATTTTTGATGACGGTAGACAGCAACGATGATGTGGTTATCATTCCGAAGGAGGAATCGTAATATGCGTTCTTTTGTGGTTTCGTGCATACTTCTGACGGTTGTAACCGTTTTTTTGGTTGTCAACATGATAACCATTCATCAGTATTCAAAAGAGTTATATGCACTTTGCGAGGAGCTCCCGGACAGCGCGGAGGCCTGCAAGGCGGATTCCGAGTTGCAAAGCCGAGTGGAAAAGCTGAATGAAGCCTGGCAGAAATATCGGTTTTATATTAATTTTTCGGTCGGATATGCTTATACGGAAAAAATAGAAGATTCGATCCATGCCCTGAAATGTTGGGAACAGACCGAATCTTTTGCGGATTTTATTATGAACCGAACCTTATGCCTTGATGCCGTTGAAAGGCTTCGGGAAGCAGAAGGAGTCAGTTTGGGAAGCTTTTTTTAATCAAGCTTCTGATCAAATGCGCTTTCAGAAGAGGAAGTAATAATCCAATCGCCTTTGCTGTTTTTCTCAAAGGTATACTTCTCTATGCTGGCGGCCTGTTCAGTTTCCCCGGATTGTTTATTTGTATAAGTAGAGAGCTTGGTGGCGTACAGTACGATATAGGTTTCGTTCCATTCCTCCGCCTCCAGTTCTTGAATGGAATAGGTTACCTGAATGGTTTTTGCAATCTCTTTTTGCAGTTGAATATACGATTTTGCATCGTCGTTTGACAGCTGCATAAACTTTATATATTTATTGTATTTCCCACTGTTGAAGTTTTCGGTCATCTGCAAAAAGATGTTTTTGACTTCAACGGTAGATTCCGAATCTTTGTCACTGAATAAGTCGGGGTACTTTGCCTTGTAATCGGTGTTGCCGGCGCAGGCACACAGAGAACAAAGTAAAAGACACGAAAGAATACAAATGATACAGCGTTTCATAAAAACCTCATGCTTGCAATTGCTATAATGATTTATGGAGTTATTGTAACATAGCTTGTCTGATAAATCAATACGCTGTATATCTTTGCTGCGGTGACATCCCATGCGCGTTTACGGCCGAGCTTCGCAATAAATGCAGCGCCAAATGTTATCTTTGGGATCGGTGCATTTGAATTCCTGCGGCAGCTCCTGTTCGCATGCAGTAATGCAGCGCGGATTGTGACAATGCAAATCGTGGCGAATCTGCTGAGGCCTTGGATCGGAGCTCTTCGGATCCTTTGCCCATTCCAATAATTTGAGGATCAGTGCCATACGAATGTATTTTCCGTTTTTGGCTTGCTCAAAGTAGCAGGCGCGGGGGTCACTATCCACGGCGGTACTGATTTCATTCACGCGCGGGAGCGGATGCAGAATGCAAAGATCTGATTTTGCGTTTTTCAGCTTGTCTGGAGTCAGAATATAACTGTCTTTCAGCCGCAGATAATCATCGGCGTCGGCAAAACGCTCTTGCTGAATCCGGGTCATATACAAAATATCCAGTTTCGAAATGGCCTGCTCCAAATCGGTACATTCCTCATACGGAATGCTGTTGCGCTCCAGTATGCCGTGACGTACATACCCAGGTACCCGCAATTCCGCCGGGGAGATGAGCACTACTTGAATATTTTTGTATCGGGAGAGCGCGGCGATTAAGGAGTGAACGGTCCGACCGTACTTCAAATCGCCGCAAAATCCGATTGTAAAATCGGAGAGGCGGCCCTTTTTCCGTTGAATGGTCAATAGGTCGGTCAGCGTTTGAGTGGGATGATTGTGTCCGCCGTCCCCGGCATTGATCACGGGAATGCCGGCGTTTTGCGCGGCTACAAGCGGCGCTCCCTCACGCGGATGCCGGATCGCGGCAATATCGGCATAAAAGCTGATTACCCGCGCGGTATCGGCGATGCTTTCCCCTTTTGCGGCAGAGGAGCTGTTCGCCTCGGAAAAGCCGAGGACATTTCCTCCGAGCTCCATCATAGCAGCCTCAAAGCTGAGGCGCGTACGAGTGGACGGCTCAAAAAAAAGTGTAGCTAACTTTTTTCCGCGACAGGCATCGGCATAGGATTCGGGACTTTTAATAATATCATTGGCGGTGTCGATCAATGCATCGATTTCTTCCGTGTTTAAATCCAAAATATCAAACAGATTTCTCATGCTACTCTCCTTATATGAATCGGTTGTATTGTTGAAACCGGAATATTACTTATGCAGAATCCAAGATTCATCCGAGGGATTATTCCGAAAAGCAATCAGTCGTTTGATATCTTCGGTTTTGATATAATTTTCCTTTGCGGCGACATCACAGATCACGTCAAAATCCGTAAGGGAAATATTGGTGACTTGTGCTTCGCGCAACCGATCCAAGCCCTTTTTCATTCCGTATGTGAAAATGCTTACTATGCCAAGCACATCGGCGCCGGCCTCACGCAGGATATTGACTACCTCAATTACGCTTCCGCCGGTGGAAATCAGATCTTCCACCACAACAACTTTTTGACCCGGAAGCAGACGTCCTTCAATCTGGTTTTTTCTGCCGTGATCTTTGGCACCGGAGCGAACATACCCCATCGGAAGGCCTAAGATGTGTGCGCTAATTGCCGCATGAGCAATTCCGGCCGTAGAGGTTCCCATCAAAATTTCCGCATTGGGATAGTGCCGACGAATTAAATCAGCCAGTCCGTTTTCAATATCATTACGGACTTTAACGTCGCTGAGGGTTAGGCGATTATCGCAATAAACAGGACTTTTGATGCCGCTTGCCCAGATAAACGGTTCATCCGGACGGAAAAATACGGCACGTATGGAAAGCAGATCGGCAGCAATTTTTTCTTTCATTTTTTATTCTCCTTTTTGATCAACAAATTCCTGAATGCATCGGCAATAAGCTTCCGTGGGGTCCAAAGCGGCGGTAATCGGACGTCCGACCACAATATAGTCGGAACCGATACGGCGCGCTTCGGACGGTGTCATGACTCGCTTTTGATCGCCCACATCTCCGTCGGCAAAGCGGATTCCCGGTGTTACGGTTAAGAAATCCGTTCCGCATATATGATGAACGCTTTGTGCCTCCAGTGCCGAGCATACAACACCGTCAAGTCCGGCATCTTTGGCGTTTTTTGCATAATGCATGACCACTTTTTCCATCGGTTCATGAATTAAAAGCTCTTTTTCCATTCTTTCCTGGTCGGTTGAAGTCAGCTGTGTAACAGCAATCAGCAGCGGTCGGGTGCCGTCTGCGCGGGTCAGCCCGTCAATGGCGGCACGCATCATTTCGATTGTGCCGGCAGCGTGTACATTGCACATATCAATGTTTAATTTGGAAAGAACAGCCATAGCTTTTTTTACTGTATTGGGAATATCGTGCAGTTTCAGATCCAAAAAGATTCGGTGTCCGCGTTCTTTTAGACGATATACAATCTGCGGTCCCTCTGCATAAAAAAGCTCCATGCCGATTTTAACGAAGGGCTTGTAAGTGCCAAACCGGTCTAAGAAATCAAAGGTTTGCTTGGCCGAAGAAAAATCACAGGCAATAATTACATCTTTTCCCATTCTCTCATTCCTCCGATAATTTGATGTAAAGATTCTATGTTATATTCTTCCATTACTCGCGGCAAATCATGAATGATATCGCGGCAAATGGAGGGGTTCACTAAATTTGCGGCACCGATTTCCACCGCGGTCGCACCCGCAAGCATCATTTCAATGACATCTTCTGCGCAGGAAATTCCGCCCATGCCGATAACCGGAATGGTAACGGCGTGGGAGACTTGATAGACCATGCGAACGGCGACAGGGAAAACAGCACTGCCGGAAAATCCACCCATGGTATTGCGAATGACGGGACGGCGAGAGCGCAGATCAATGCGCATTCCGAGCAGGGTATTGATCAGACTGATGCCGTCGGCACCGGCCGCTTCGCAGGCACGCGCAATTTCGCAGATGTCCGTGACGTTCGGGCTGAGTTTCATGATTACCGGTTTTTTCGTTACTTCTTTGACAGCGCGGGTGATTTCGGCTGCCGATTTTGCTTGTGTTCCGAAACTCATGCCGCCGCCGTGTACATTCGGGCAGCTGATGTTCACTTCGAACCATCCGATTTGCGGATAGGCATCTAATTTTTGGCAGACCGTGCGGTATTCATCCACCGAAAAACCGCTGATATTTGCCATGATAGGCTTTGAAAAACATTGACTGAGCTTTGGAAGTTCTTCTTTCAGTACGCGCTCGACTCCCGGATTTTGCAGTCCGACCGAATTAATCATTCCGGAGGGGCATTCGGCGATTCGCGGAAGAGGATTGCCGAATCTTTCCTCTGCCGTTGTCCCCTTGCAGGAGATGGAACCCAGAATATTGATATCATATATATCTGCAAATTCATATCCGAAGCCGAAGGTTCCGCTTGCCGGAATAATCGGATTGTCGAGCGGAACACCGCAAAGTGTTACATTCATTTTTGCCATAGGATTTCCTCCTTCTTCAGCACAGGACCCTCTTTGCAGATTCGTTTTGCGCCCGAGATCGTTTGACAGGAGCAACCCATACAAGCGCCGAATCCGCAGCCCATTCGAGCTTCAAAGCTGTATTGGCCGCTGCATGACGATGCAGCGTAAACGGCTTGCAGCATCGGCTCGGGACCGCATGTATAGATATAGCTCGGTTGCATTTTCGGCAACAGAGTCGTTACAAAGCCCTTTGTGCCGTAGGAACCGTCTGCCGTTGTAACAAAAACCTTCGCTCCGAGATCAGCGAATTCTTTTTCGTAAAAAACTTCCGATGAGGTGTTAAAGCCGAGGATCACCGACACATCTTTCTTTTCTGCCAACAGTTTTTTTGCCAATAAATACAGCGGCGGAACTCCGACACCGCCACCGATCAGCAGCGGCGTATTCCCGGCGGGAGCGGTGTCGTATCCGTTTCCGAGTCCGCTCAGAATGTCAAGTTCCTCGCCCGGAAGCATGTTTTTCATGGCATAAGTGCCTTTGCCGACGATTTTATAAATGAGGGTCAGGGTGTTGCCCTCACAATCGCATACGGAAATCGGACGGCGCAAAAAGTATCCGCTTAGCCGAATGTTTACAAATTGCCCGGGTGATTTGATTTCGGATAAATCACCGATGAGCCGCATACGGTATACATTTTCGGTGAGGGGAATATTTTCTGTGATTTGAAAAATACTCTGCTTCATCGCTTCTCCTTATATGCTTCTTATGCATCAATTGTCGAGATGCATAGTGTTGTTTCTTCCAATACATCCAAAAGGACTTTTACCGTATCCAGCGCGGTGAAAATCGTGACATTGTTTTCGGTGGCACAGCAGCGAATTTTATATCCGTCGCTGAGCTGATTCTCACTTCCGATATCGCTGGTATTAATGACATAGGCGATATATCCTTGCCGCAGAGCCTCCGGAATTTCATCGCTTCCGTCGCTGATTTTATGAAGCACGTGCGTGCGAATGCCGTGTTCTTTTAAAAATTTGGCGGTGCCTTCGGTTGCCTGAATGTTAAAGCCGAGGTTATAAAAACGCCGAATATACGGTAAGGCTTCTTCTTTATCTTTGTCGGCAATGGTGGCAAAAACCGTGCCGTAATTTTGCAGATGCATTCCCGAGGCCTGAAGTGCTTTGTATAATGCGCGGTTGAGTTTGTCATCATAGCCGATGGCCTCGCCGGTGGATTTCATTTCCGGTGAAAGGTAAGCATCCAGTCCCCGGATTTTGTTAAAGGAGAATACGGGCACTTTAACATACCATCTTTTCTTTTCGGTGGGGTAGATATCGAAAATTCCCTGTTCCTTAAGAGATTTGCCGAGGATTACCTCGGTGGCAATGTCGGCTAAGGCAAATCCGGTCGCCTTGGAGA
Organism: uncultured Eubacteriales bacterium; assembly: GCA_934365155.1. Classification (GTDB taxonomy): domain Bacteria; phylum Bacillota; class Clostridia; order Oscillospirales; family CAG-272; genus RGIG8399. The sequence continues at coordinate 26,861 of CAKRMZ010000018.1, forward strand.
GAAACGGCACCGTGCGGGAGGAGCGGGGATTGACCTCGATAATATATACGTTCTCATCACGGTCGACGATAAACTGAATATTGTAAAGACCGACAATTCCGATTCCGAGTCCCAACTTTTTCGCATATTGCAAAAGAATGCCTTTGACCTTATTTGAAACGCTGAATGTAGGATAAACACTGATGGAGTCTCCGCTGTGAATTCCGGTGCGCTCAACCAGCTCCATGATTCCGGGTACAAATACATCGCGCCCGTCGCAGATGGCATCCACCTCAAGCTCTTTGCCGATGATATATTTATCTACCAGTACCGGTTTGTCTGCATCGATTTCTACGGCATTTTTTAAATAATGGCGAAGCTGTTTTTCGTTGGCGACAATTTGCATTGCGCGTCCGCCGAGTACAAAACTCGGGCGTACCAATACGGGATATCCGATCTCAGCCGCTGCCTGAACGCCGGATTCGATATCGGTTACGGCCTTTCCTTTCGGCTGCGGGATATTTAACTCCTCTAAGATTTTTTCAAAGCTGTCCCGGTTTTCGGCCCGTTCAATGGCTGCGCAGTCTGTACCGATAATGCGTACGCCGCGACGGAACAGGGGAGTGGCCAGGTTGATGGCGGTTTGTCCGCCCAGCGATGCAATAACACCGTCCGCTTTTTCAAATTCCATAATATTCATAACGTCTTCCGGCGTGAGAGGCTCAAAATACAGCTTATCCGCGGTAGTGTAATCCGTGGAAACGGTTTCGGGGTTGTTGTTGATAATGATTGCTTCATAGCCGGATTTTTTTATGGTGGAGACTGCGTGCACGGTGGAGTAGTCAAATTCTACGCCCTGTCCGATTCGGATCGGGCCTGCACCGAGCACAATGATTTTTTTCTTATCGCTGAGTCTGGACTCGTTTTTTCCTTCATAGGAGGAATAGAAGTACGGGATATATGCGCCGGTGTGGCAAGTGTCTACCATGCGATACACGGGGAAGATGTTTTCTTTCCGGCGAAGATTGAATATTTCGGTTTCCTCTGTGTTCCAAAGCTTTGCAATGTATGCATCGCAAAATCCCATTTTTTTGGCGGCAAGAAGCGTTTCGGTATTTCCTTTATGACTGCATAAGTTCGCTTCCATATCCACGATTTTTTTAATGGATTCCAAGAAATACGGGGTGATGGCCGTTGCCCGGAAGAGAGTTTCTATATCGGTGTTTCGGCGCAGCAGTTCAGCGATAGCAAAAATGTTGTCGCTGTGAAATTCGGTGATATATGCAAGAAGTGTTTCGCGTTCCATTGTATCAAATTTTGCAAGCTGAAGGTGCATAACACCGATTTCCAGAGAGCGGATGGATTTGAGAAGGCATTCCTCTAAATTGGAACCGATGCCCATCACTTCGCCGGTAGCTTTCATTTGCGTTCCGAGAATGTTGGAGGCGGATTGAAATTTGTCAAAGGGGAAGCGGGGGAATTTTGCCACCACATAATCGAGACTCGGTTCAAACGCTGCATTGGTATTGGCGATGGCGATGTCCTCTAAGGTCATGCCGACAGCGATCTTTGCCGTGACGCGTGCAATGGGGTAGCCGCTTGCCTTGGATG